>JANMAD010000578.1:0-26616 GCA_031359515.1 Acidobacteriota bacterium
CAGGCATTCGCCATCATCTTTGAAGGCCGCGTACCGACACTCGACGGAAACTCGTTTACACAATTCATCTGACACCCCCCAGCCCTGGCCGTACTAGACCGCGCGGCGCGGTAATTGTCGCCTAAAGCCACCAAATACCGCATGCGGTAAAACACCGCCTTCGTTGACTAATACCGCGCTTGGCGGTCTAATTAAGCGTTGGGCTGCTTGTTCTTATGAGGCAGGGGAGATCATGAAGAGGATATTATTGTTTGCTCTCGCTCTCATATTCTCGGTACTTACGTCAGTGGTCGGACAGCACTCGACTTCTACGCCACCCTCCTCAACTCAACCAGCGGCTTCGCCTGCGCCGCAGCAACAGCCGGATGTGTCTTCCAGCGATGAGGTAGTGCGTGTTACGACGAATCTAGTGCAGGTGGATGCAGTGGTAACGGATAAGGACGGTCGCCATGTAACGGGTCTCCACGCGGAGGATTTCGAGATTCTGGAGGACGGTCGCCCGCAGCAGGTCACAAACTTCTCCTACGTCTCGCCGAACCTTTCTGCCCCCGCTCAGCCAACTACTCCGGTAGCTATGGCACAGGATGACCGTCGCGCTCCCGTGCCTCCGGCGACATCCGTTCGTCTGCGCCCGGAGCAGGTGCGCCGTACCATTGCGCTTGTAGTTGATGATCTGGGGTTGTCGCCGGAAAGTTTAAGCTATGTGCGGCGGGCGTTGCGCGCATTTGTGGACGAGCAGATGCAACCGAATGATCTGATCTCCATCGTCCGCACCGGCTCAGGCGTCGGCGCACTACAAAGCTTCACTGTTGATAGGCAGCAACTTTACGCGGCGATTGAGCGTGTGCGCTGGTCGTCGTCCAACAGCGGCATCAGTGCTCTGGCACCGATCTTTTTGCCGGAGTTCACCATTCCCGCAGATAGTGATGGGCCGCGTGAAGATTTCGGCTTTCGTCGAGATACCTTCACTGTTGGCACGCTCAATACGCTGAGCCAAGTCGTCAACGGACTCAGGCAGCTACCCGGACGTAAATCGCTTGTGTTCTTCTCGGAGGGGTTTCCGCTCATCACTCGTGATAGGGGCGGAGGCGGCCGCGGTGGGCGGTTTGAACTTCGCAACCGCGTCGCCGATGCGATTGAGCGCCTCGTTGATGCTGCCAATCGCGCTTCGGTCGTCTTCTACTCGATAGATGCGCGTGGAGTGCCGATGCTCACTTTGACGGCGGCTGATGAGCTGGCAACGGTGATGAGAATTGAGGGAGCACCCGGAGTTCGTCGGCGGCTTGGTAACCGTGGCACCGACTTCGCAGATTCGCAAGAGAGTCTGAACTACTTGGCGCAGAGCACGGGCGGACTCTTTATCCGGAACAATGATCTCGGACAAGCCGTCCGTCGCGCGCTCAGCGATCAACAAGGTTACTACCTGATCGGCTACCGGCCCGCCGAATCGAGCGTTGATCCAGCGACCGGACGGCGAGGCTTCCATGAGATCACAGTGCGCGTGAAGCATCCCGGTTTGCGCGTGCGTTCGCGTAGCGGCTTTCTCGGAGGCGTCGGTGAAGATGCGCGCCCTGTGCGTCGCACGCGCGCAGAGCAGTTATCCGCCGCGCTCGCCTCGCCCTTTGCGACGGGTGGTGTGCGCCTGCGTCTCACACCTGTGTTCGGCAACGACGAGCGCACAGGCTCCTTCATACGCTTGTTGCTTTACATAGACGCGCGTGATTTTTCCTTTATAGAGGAAGCAGGCGGCTGGCATAAAGCAACGATGGACGTGATGGCAATCACCGTCGGTGATAACGAGCGCGTGGCGGATCAAGTTAACCGTACTGAGACTATTCGCGTGCGCGGCGAAACGCGCCAACTTCTGCTACGTGACGGTCTCATCTACTTTTATAATATTCCGGTCAAACGCGCCGGAAACTATCAGTTGCGCGTTGCGGTGCGTGATGCCGCATCCGAGCGTGTCGGCGCTGCCAGCCAGTTCATCGCCGTTCCCGATCTCGGCAATAATCGTCTCTCCCTATCAAGTCTAGTTATCAACGGCAGCGCTCCGACGCAAGCTAACGGCGCACACGGCGGCGGCGCCCCCGCTCCACTGCCTTCCGCTGCGCAAGACACTAGCCGCTCGAATGGCATAATCGAAGAGATCAACGCGCAAGCTAGTTCGGCAGTGCGACACTTTCGTCGCGGCATGACGTTGGACTACGGCTACGTCATATACAACGCGCGTGTTGAGCGCACGACACGCCGCCCGCGATTGACGACGCAAGTGCGCCTCTTTCACGGCAGTCAGCAGGTGTTTGCGGGGCAGCCGGCACCCTTCAACGTGGGTCAGCAAACTGACATGAAACGCCTCAAGATTAGCGGGCGTCTGCAACTCGGCACAACACTCCAGCCCGGTGAGTATATGCTACAAGTGGTGGTTACGGATTCGTTCACTGAAGAGGAACGCCGCACAGCAATGCAGTGGGTTGACTTTGAAATTCAGTAGCAGGCGGTGGACTTCCATATTTGCCCGCCGCAGCCCAACAATCGCTTGCAGCCGACGCCTTGATAGCGTGGCTTTCATCGTTGTCTTTGCAAGTTAGGTTGTGTGCTTCTCGCTCGGCGCGGCTGAAGCGGGGCGTTGGGTTGCTTTCTTACTTCTTATCGGAGCTTACTTATGACCGTTGCACGACGCACGAATGGACGAACGATGAATGTGATGCGGCGGCTAAAGTGAGCGCTTCCGTGCCCGAATCTGTCGCCACTAGAGTTCGAAAGAATAAGAGCTAATTCACGGTTTGATTGGGTTCAGCATATGTATAGGTTGGCATTCACGTTGTTTTTGATTCTATTGTTGGCGTGCCCGTTTTTTGTTGGAGCGGTGACTTTTGAGATTTTTTTCCTGCCGAGATTCTCTTTATTCCAGTCTGTTTGTTTGCACTCTATTCGAAGTCCAAATTTGCTAAGCGACTTGCTACGGTGATGGTCTCCGTCGCTGTCACCGTCCTATTCGCAGACGTCCTTTTAAGATTCGTGCGACCTGTACCAGACCCGCTAGTGCGGCGAATGCCAGCACTGCCGCTGCTCACTCGATACCTTCCAAGTCTCGACGTCGAAGGACATCGCTACAGCGATCTGGCGTTTATGACAGGCGATAGTTCGCTTGTCGAACCTAAGCGCATACGACTGATAACCGATGCGTACGGTTTTAGAAATGATCGTGTTAACACCGACGCGCCCTTGGATGTGATCCTGCTCGGCGATTCGTTTACAGCTGGGGCAGTCAGCCATGAGAATCTCTGGAGCAGCGTCCTAGCGCACGACCATCAACTTCGAACCTATAACCTTGGTGCCCCTGGAGCGGGGCCGTGGACAGAGTATGTGAATCTTCTGGTCGAGAAAGACAGGCTCAGAACTCGCCAGGGGACCTTAGTCCTCTGGGAGCTATTCGGCGGGAATGACCTGGCCGAATATTATGGGCCAGTGCCGGTCGAGCATGTGCCATGGAAGGATGAGTATGATTTCAGCCAAGCGGTGATTGGGAAGTACGCCAAGCAGTATGCCGAAGGAACAAACATCGTCGTGCTTGACCCTGATGTAGCAAAGGTCTTTCCTAATTCGGCAGCGGTCAATCGGGCTTTACGTGCGATAGCCCAAATTATCGAACAGAGGTCTCGGTAATCCCGCGCCGACATCTTAACCGTAGCGATAGATTGCTACCTTCGTCGGAATACTCTTGCCGCAACCTGAGGTGGCAGCATGTGCCTGTTAAAGCACGTCGGCGGCGCGTTCACACATCGGCCGGAAGAGTTGCGGGATCGTTTGAGCGCAAGGGCCGCCGATCTCGTCAAACAGTCTTTCGCGGATGTTGACCCGGCGCGGCTCGACGATTATCACACGCATATCGCCGGCATCGGCACGGGCGACACCAACAACCTCGTCAATCCCAAGATGCGCACGTGGCAGCATCCGTTTCACCGGCTCAAGTTTGCCGTCTATCTCAGCGCGGCCGGTGTCGCGGACATGACGCACGCGGACACGGAGTTTGCCGCGCGGCTCATCAGTCTCGTCCAACACATAGAGGGGCACGGCAAGTATCGCCTGCTCGCGTTCGATAAGAACTATAATCGCGACGGAACGGCTAATCTGGCAAAGACGGAATTTTATGTGCCCAACGAGTACGTCTTCGCGCTCGCGGCGCAGCACCCGGACATGTTCGAGCCGGTCATCTCGGTCAACCCTTATCGCCCGGATGCGCTGGCGGAGTTGACGAAGTGGGCCGGGCACGGCGGGCGTATGGTCAAGTGGCTGCCGAATGCGATGGGCATTGATCCATCTGATGAAAAGTGTGATCCGTTTTATCAACGGATGAAAGAACTTGGCTTGGTGTTACTCAGTCACGGCGGAGAGGAAAAGGCTGTCGAGGCGGAAGAGGATCAACGGCTGGGCAATCCGCTCCTGCTGCGCCGGCCGCTTGAGCATGGCGTCAAAGTCATCGTCGCGCACTGCGCCGGGCTGGGCCACAATAAAGACTTAGACGATCCTGCGCGCCCGCGCACGCACAACTTCGACTTGTTCATGCGCCTGATGGATGATAAGCGTTATGAGGGTTTGGTCTTCGGCGACATCTCCGCGATGACGCAGTTCAACCGGATCGGCAAGCCCCTCGCCACCGTCATCGCGCGCACAGATTTGCACGAGCGGCTGGTCAACGGCAGCGATTACCCCTTGCCCGCGATCAATCTACTCATCCGCACGAAGCCGCTCTTGCAAGCGGGCTATATCAACGCGGAAGAGCGCGCTTCGCTGCGCGAGATTTACGGCTTCAACCCGCTGCTCTTCGACTTCGTGCTTAAACGCTGTCTCAAACTGCCCGGCACGAATAGACGCATCCCCGCGCGCGTCTTTATGTCGCACCCTGCGCTCTGAGTTAAATGACTTGTTCAGGCGCGAGCGGTCGCGTGCGCGTCGGCTTCGAGTTCCGCGATCAATTCCACCAGTAGCGGTCTGGCAGTATCCGGCTCGATATAGCCCTTACCGAGCAAGCGCGCGATGCGCCGCTCCGGCGTTTCGCCATTCACCTCTTTCAGCACCGCGCGGCAGAACGCAAGCACAACTTCCGGCGCGAACTGGCGGCCACTGTTGAGCCGCAGGTCGGCGATCACTTCGGGAAATTCTTTGCGCCGCCGATACGTGCGATCCGTCGTCATCGCGTCGAGTGAATCGGCCAGCGCGACGACCTTCGCGGTCAGCGGAATCTGATCGCCGACTAAACCTTCGGGATAGCCGCGCCCGTCGATCCGCTCGTGGTGATATTTCGCCATCAAGGGAATGTCAGCATCGGGATGGCGGATGGGCGCGAGGATTTCGTAACCGGCCGCCGGGTGGCGATTCAGCTCGGACGACTGCTTGGCGTCTATGCGGTAAGGTGCGTTGATGATGTCGCGCTCGACGACGAGTTTACCTACGTCGTGCAAATAACCGCCGACCGCGACGCCCTCGATCCGCTCTTCGCTCCAGCCCATCTCGCGGGCGATGATCTCGCTGTACTTGCCGACGCGCTCCGAATGGCCTTGCGTATATTTGTCCTTGCAGTCAATTGCGGCGGCGAAGGCGCGCACGGTGTCGCGATAGATGCTGCGCAGGTTATTGTAGAGTTGTTGATTCTCGGCGGCGCGCTCTGCGAGTTGGCGCAGCAGCCGATGATTGTTGATGCCGACGCCGATGTGCCGCGCCATCGTGCGCACAACCTCGCACTCCTCTGCCGTGAACTCTTCGCCGGTTGCCTTGCCGCCAAGCGCCATCACGCCGATCAACTCGCCATGCACGACGAGCGGCAGCACAATGCTGGCGTTCAAACCGGCGAGCGCGGCGGCCAGTTCAATTCCTAATCGTTGTTGCAGTGTGGCTAACTGCTCCGCTTCGTTGAGCGGCAGGATGTTGCCGCCGCTCGCACCGAGCAATTCGGCCCGGCCCGCGTCGAGCACTACAACTGTGGGCACTTCATCGCCTACGCCCCAAGCTGCGACGAAGCGCAACACGCCCGCCACCATCTCGTACTCCGCCACCAAGCCGCGCCGGAGACCGAGCGCGCCTAAGACGACGTGCAAGGTTGAGCGCACCATCTCGCTGAAGTCGCGGCTATCGGCGATCTCTTCGCCGAGGTCGGCCAACGCGGAGAAGGCGTGAATCAGCCTGGTCGTTTGCCCTTGTGTGCCCATCAATTCAATGTCTCGTCGCGCTTGCGCCGGCATAAGTAGCCAGCACCGCAAGCGCGATCTGTTGATTTGGCGCAAGTGTCACATGGCGTGTGAGGCCGAGAAGCTCGAAGAGTTGTGCTGCCTGCCCGCTCGCACCCGCGAAGACGAGTTGCGCGCCGGCCCGCTCAGCCGCATCAATCACACCTAACAGGATCGAGACGCCGATGCTGTTGACCATGCTCGTCTCTTTGAAGTCCACGACGAGCGCGTGACAGCCGGCGCGCAGGTGCTCGCGGGCGGCCCGCTCGACGCGCTCGCCGCTGAGCCTGTTCAGATAGTCGGCGGCATAAATGACGGCAACATCCCCTGTGCGCTCTGAGCGCACAGGAGACCCCAGGTAGGCCTCTCCCATTGTTTAGTTTCCGTCCCCTCTAACGATGTAGGTACTTAGTCATGCGCAGGCGCGTGCCGTCGTCCACCCGTTCGAACTCGACTTCGTCCATCAAGTCGCGAATCAGTTTGAGACCCCAGCCGCGGCGTCCGTTTTGCTCATCGCCTGTCGGGGTAGGCGTGGACGCCGGTAGAACTACTCCCCTGCTTGACACTGTGATAACCAATTTATCACTTTCCAGCCGGAAACGTTGATATATTTTTCGCTCGGGGCTGAGACTATGCTCGGCCGCATTGATGCACGCTTCGATTACCGCCGTTTTGATCTGATTGATCGCCTCTGGTGGAAACTCCAGCCGGCGCGCGATCTGCTCGGCCGTATGCGCCGCGATCAGCTCTGAATCGCCGCCCATCGGAATCACCATCTCGAACTCATTCGCGGCGACGCTCTGCATTTCCTCCACCTGTGTGGGGCTGATGCGCGCCGTCAACAGTTCAAGCTGCTGGCGCGTCGAGCTAAACACTGCGCGCTCGTTCAGCAACTCGCATGCTTCAGCCGAAAAACCTTCGCCCGCCACCAACCACAGCCGCGCGCGTTTGAAGTGGCAAGCGTGCGTGAGTTGCAGCAGCCGGTCGCACCAGACCTCCGTGAGCGCACGCCCCGCTTCGTGCTGCGCATCAATCTCGGCGGCCAGCCAGACCACTTCGTTCGCGTCTGTATAAGGTGTCGCGTCGAAGCCGTGCGCGACAGCGCAACGCTCCTCGTCGCAAACTTGCAAGATGGGCGGATGGAACGAAGCGGCCGAGGCGGCATGGACGATCTGCGGCAAGCGGATCAGATCAGTTTCCGCGTCGAGACCAAGCGCGATCTCTTCCGGGTCTGTGCCGCGATAGAGTCGGCTGAATTGATCATAATGCAAGAGGCTCGCAGGCACGCGCTGTTGATCGAAGTGCGCCAGCAATTCGCGTAGACCCAATGCCGCTTCCCGCCGGTAATGCCGCGCCATCGCTCGCGGCGCACGCTTCAACGTCTCGACCAGTGTGTCCGCGACGACGAGCGCACGCGGCTCGGCCGCAATCTGCAAGCGATAGCTCGCGCGCAAATAGTCGCGCCAGACAGTCTCTGTGCTCAGCTCCACATACGTGCCGTTAAAACTGGCCAATTCGTGCCCGTGCAGCCCGATCAAGAGACTGAATAGTTCGTCGGCATCCAGGTTGAGCCGTTTGCGCCACGCTTCGGCGGGTGATTTGCCGCCGCCGCTTTGCGCCGACTCTTGCAACAGACGGATCAACGCCCGGCGCGTGCTCAACTCCGGCGCGATCTCTTCGAGAATCGCGTTCAGCCGCCGCTGTATGTGCCCGCCGAAGAGTTTGTCCACATATAGTTTCTGGCAAGCGAGGAAACTCGTTAACGCGCTCGCGGCGCGTTGCGCTGCGTGGATGAAGAGTGAGAGATAAAACGGGCTGCCGCCGAACTGCTGCACGATCAGATCGCGCGTCTCGTCGTTCACCGTCACACTATGCGCGAAGGCCGCGCGTGCGATCAGCGTGCGCGCATCCGCATCCCTCAACCGCTCGATGCGCAGCGTCGTAAAGCCCTCGAAGCGATGTGGCGATTGCCCGCCGTTGAGCACATCGAGCAGACGCCGGCGTAAGCCCGTCAATACGAAAGTCGCATCCGTATGTGTGGCCGCGTGCGCGATCTCTGAGCCAAGAGCAATCTCGCCGCGCAAGTATTCCACCTGCTGTACGTCGTCCAACATCACGACCGTGCGCGCCCCGCGCAGGGCGGCCGTGTGCGGCGCGCTCAAACAGAGGCGCACCAATGCGCGCTCGTCGTCGCCATCGCGCGCCCGCTCGAACGCTTCGATCAAACGCTCAATCCATTCGTAGTCCTGCGGCACAGCCAGTTCAATTAGATCGCGTAGCGGCGGCGGCGCATGGACGAGCGCATGATCATCGCGGCGATGCGCGACGAGTTGCGTCAGGAATGTATGCAGGAAACGCCGCGCGGCCGTGGCGCACGTCTGATCTCGGCGCGACCAGGCGAAGTAGATCGGCGCTGCCCCGCCACGTTGTTGGAACAGACGGTCAAACCCTTGCCGCAACAACTCCGACGCGCCCGCCGCCGGTGCGGCCAGCATGAGCAGTCCACGTTGTTGATTTGCCGGCAGCGCCAACTCCGCGAGCGCACGCAATTCCGCCCCGCGCCCGATAAAATCATCGGGCGCAAGCCGCCCCAGAATGCGGCGGCTGTGTGCATGCGGCAACGCGGTATCGGTGGACATCATTGGGGTGAGTGTGGCTGCGAGGGTGGGACGAAAGCTTCGACGCGGTTCTTGCCGTTACTCTTGGCGACGTAGAGCGCGTGGTCGGCGGCCGCGATCACTTGCGCGGGCGTGTCCAACTTCGCCCCGGAAGAGGAGATGCCGAGACTCACAGTGACCGCGCCGAGCGGTTGTGATTTGCCGTGCGGGAACTGTGTGCGCTCGATGCGCCGGCGGATGCGTTCGGCGATGACGTGCGCCTCCGAGATATTCGTCTGAGGCAACAGAATACTGAACTCCTCACCGCCATAGCGCGCCGCCACATCGGCCGAGCGCAACGCGGATTTCAGACATTGCGCCGTCATTTCCAATGCGAGATCGCCCGCCGGATGGCCGTGCCGGTCGTTGTACTCCTTGAAGTTGTCTATGTCGATCATCAAGAAGCTCATCGCGAAGCGATGCCGCTTCGACCGTTCCAACTCTTCGTTCAGCCGCTCTTCCAGATAGCGGCGATTGACCAGCCCCGTGAGCGCGTCCGTGATCGAGAGCAACTGAAACTGCGTCGCCTTCTGCTGCCACTCGGCGCGGTCGAGCGCGAGCGCCATCTGCGGCACGAGCAGTTCGAGCAGACCCAGATCAAGCTCGTCGAAGGCCGCGCCCCCGGCCTTGTCAGTTATATTGAGCATGCCAACTTTGCGCCCGCCCAGCCGAATCGGATAGCAGAGGAACGATTGCGCTTTATAGTCGCGCTCGGCGGGCGAAGGGCTATGACCGGCCGCGACGAGATCGCGCACGACCAACGGCAGCCCTTCCTGCCATGCCTTGCCCGAAATGCTGGCGCGCAAATCCGCACGCGCCTCGTGGGCAAACTGTGCGCGCGGCCCGAAGGCAGCTTTCACCTCTAACTCGTTCGCCGCTTCATCGAACAACATCAACGAGCCGCGCTCTGAGCGCAGCAACTCGACGCAGTGGCGCACAATAGTCTGGTAGGGATCGCCCGGCGCGGCGACGCTGATCTGCTCGACGAAAGATTGCAAGTGATAGGCGGCGCGCATGCGTTGTTCCAACTCTTCGCGCAAGCGCAAGACTTCGAGCGGCATCGCGATCTTGCGACAGAAGTTCGTGATGGCTGCGCGCCGCGCCGCCGCGAGCGGCAGATCGCCGACCAATAACGCGCCCTTTACCTCGTCGCTTATCATTAAGGGGAACAATTCCACCTGTGCCCCGCCGACAACCAACATCTGCCCTGTCGGCAGGTTGGTTAACTGCTCGCTCTGAGTTGCTCCCGTCTGTCCTGCCGGATCGAGTTTGAGCGCATGCTGTTGTAACTCGCCCGTGACGTGCAGCGGGATGAAGCCTTGCTCGGTACGCAAGAGCAGCGCGACCGACGTGAGCCGCTGCGCATCAATCAAGGCTTGCGTAGCCAATCGTGCGGCATCCCGCAACTTCGCGTCCGGCGGAAAGAGCGGACTGTGCGGCTGCTCCACCAGGCCATTCGCGGCGGCAGTATCGCCTTGACTGATCTCCGCTTCAGCTTTCGTCTGCCCCGCGTCGTCTTTATTGATCTGGCCGGCAAGTTCCGCGATGCGCGCCGCGAGATCGTCTAAATCTCCGCGCGTGGCCAAGATGATATTGCGAAAAGTATCGGGCGTAGCGAGCATGCGCAGATCGCCGACGCGAAAGCGATCAAGCAGCGCGCGATAATCTTCGCCCGCCAGGAAGGCGCGCCCACCGATGACCGCAAGCGGCCGCCCCATGCCAAGCTCGACCGGCTGCGTGAAGCAATGCAAGCCCGCGTGACAACGATAGTGAGTGACTGCGCCCGCAGTCTGCGCGCGGGTGAAAGCCTCGCCGCAATACGGGTCACACAAATGCGCGTGGGTCGGCGATGACTGAAAGGTCTGACAGAGCGAATTGTTGTTGGCGTCGGTAAGTTGCGGCGGTTGCTGACCGGCGACGAGCAAGATGGCGAGACCGGTGGCGGCAGCAAGGTGCGGCTGGGCTTCCACCCAGCCGGGCGGCACAGTCAACTCCTCCGGTTGCGAGCGCACACGCTCGACAGCAGCCGTCTTCTCCATACGTTGTTTCGATGCGTTGGCCAAACCGATTTGCGGGTACGAGGGTAACATCCGCAGAGCGCGGACGGAGCAGCGCAAAACTTGGGGACGCTGCTGATCTATTTATATATCGAGCCAGAGGGCCCCGCGGCCGCAAGCCCTAATGAAAGTATATGTGTCCCGCAACGAACAGACAAGAGCATTCAACGCAGAATTCCCAAGCAATGCCGCCCAAATACTTTATGCCCGCCAAGGCGCGCTCGTTAGTGATTAGCACGCTATCTGTGTAAACGTCTAATTACAATCATATTTCACGCCGCACCCGCATGGTTTGACTCATGCAATCCCGGCGCATCGCCGGGCGCGACTTGCTCGATCTGCGGCGCGGCCGGGCTGATGCGTATGCACGCGGCGAAATGGGCCGGTTTTATCTCGACGAGCGGGGGCACGGTCTCTTGACACTGCCGAATCGCGTAGGGGCAGCGCGTGTGAAAACGACAACCACGCGGCGGGTCGAGCGGCGAAGGCACATCGCCCGCCAGCACGATGCGGTGGCGCGCGGCTTCAATCTGCGGATCGGGCACGGGCACGGCCGAGATGAGTGCCTGCGTGTACGGCATCAACGGCTCGTCATAAATCGTCCGCGCCGCGGCCAACTCGACAATCTGGCCGAGATACATCACCGCGACGCGATCCGAGACGTGCCGGATGGCGCGCAGGTCGTGCGAGATGAAGAGGTAGGTAAGATTGCGCTCGCGCTGCAATGAGGCCAGCAGATTGATGATCTGCGCTTGGATGGAAACGTCGAGCGCGGAGAGCGGCTCGTCGGCGACGATGAAATCCGGATCACCCGCGAGCGCACGCGCGATGCCGATGCGCTGTCGCTGTCCGCCGGAGAACTCGCGCGGATAGCGTGTGCGCAGACGCGGACTCAAGCCCACCGTAGTCATCAACTCGCCGACCCGCGCCTCACGCTCCGCACGTCCGTGCGCGAGGCGGAAGGCGGACAGCGGCTCGCCGATGATCGCGCCAACCGTCATGCGCGGATTTAGGCTGGCGTAAGGGTCTTGATAGATCATCTGCATGCACCGCCGTTCCGCGCGCAACTCGCGGGGCGATAGACCAGCCAGATCACGTCCGCGAAAGAGCACTTGCCCGCTCGTCGGCTCAATCAGACGCAGGAACGCACGTCCCAACGTGGACTTACCACAGCCGGACTCACCGACCAAGCCCAACGTCTCGCCGGCCATAATGTCGAGCGATACGCCGTCCACCGCTTTGACGACCCCCTGCCCGCTCGCGCCGCCGAATAGTTTAGCGAACGTGCCACCACCGCCGAGCGCGAAATGAACTTTGAGATCGCGGATGCTGACGAGCGGCTCAGCAGCGACAGGAGCGGGCTGAGTCGGCTGCGGTTGCCGGTTGGCGCATGGTTGCGCGCTCACGCCTGTCCCTCCCGCGCCTGTGCATAGACTTCTGCGGCAAAGTGGCAGAGCGAAAAATGATCGCGCGTCAACTGCACGTAGGGAGGATGCTCACGTGTGCAGATTTCCGCTGCCCGCGCGCAACGCGGGGCGAAGGCACAACCGGGCGGCAGATGCGCCACATCCGGCGGCAAGCCCGGAATCTGGTATAGCGCCGCGCCCTTGGCCGGATCAGGCACGGAGCGCAGCAGCCCCTCTGTGTAGGGATTACCGGGCCGGGCAAACAACTCACGCGTGGGCGCTTGCTCGAAGACTTTGCCCGCGTACATGACGATGACGCGATCCGTCATGCCGGCGACGATGCCGAGATCGTGCGTGATCAGAATGACGCTCGTGCCCGTCTCAACTTTCAGTTTTTTTATGAGCTCCAAAATCTGTGCCTGTATGGTCACGTCGAGCGCGGTTGTCGGCTCGTCGGCGATCAGCAATTCGGGTTGACAGGAAAGTGCCATCGCGATCACGACGCGCTGGCGCATGCCGCCGGAGAATTCGTGCGGATAGCCGTCCACGCGCGTGTCTGCGTCGGGAATACCGACCAGCTCAAGCATGCGGACGGCGTGAGCGCGGGCTTCCCTGTTTGTATGACCGAGATGTAGTTGCGTCACCTCCATCAATTGCTGCGCGATGCGCATAAAGGGATTGAGCGAGGTCATCGGGTCTTGAAAGATCATCCCGATGCGCTTGCCGCGGATGCCCCGCGCCGCGCTTTCAGACAGCTTGAGTATGTCTTGGCCGTGAAAAATTATTTGCCCCGAGACGATCCGGCCCGGCGGTTGCGGGATCAGCCGTATCAGCGAGAGGTTAGTGACTGACTTACCCGAACCGGATTCGCCGACGATGCCGAGCGTCTCGCCCCGGTGTAAGTCGAAACTGACGCCGTCCACGGCCTTGATCGTCTCACCCTCACGCTCGAAGTAAGTGCGTAGGTCTTTGACGGAGAGTAGCGGGTCGCTGCTGCTCATCGAAGTAAATTAGCGGAGCGTGCCTTTGGGTGGGGGCTGCCAATTCGTGTCTATGCGCACGTGCTGTAAGGAAGGCGCATCGAGCAAATTTGTATCGAAGCCGCCGACGTATGGCTTAATCAATGCATAGGACGAAGCAAAATAAATAGGCATAGCGGGTAGCGTATGCAATGCCTCCATCTGTGTGTCCAGCGCTGGCGAGATTGTCTGTTGTGCCGCGCCGCTCTGTTCCCTTGGCATCGCTTGATTGGGTGCGCCATCGGGCGTTGGCGCGGCAACTGCCGGGGGCGTGCTGGCGCTCACGTTGTCCGCGAAACCTGCTGCCGGCCGCGCGAGCAGCGCGAGCATGTTAGTCGCTTCGTCGGTTGTCTGCATGACGATGCTCCGCCGCGCAACATCGTAATCACCGGCGCGGAGCGCGGCTTCATACTCGTCCCAACTCTTCAACACGATCTCCGTCTCGACGCCGAGCGCGCTCCGCCACATCCCGGCGATTGCCTGGGCGACTGCGCGATGTTGCTCGTTGCGATTGACGAGCAGGCGTATGCGCGGGAAGCCTGCCCCGCCGGTGTACCCGGCCTCGGCTAATAATTTTTGCGCCCGGGCCACGTCATAAACGATCTTTGTGTCCGCTGTTGGGCTTTGCTTAGCATCTGCCTGCGCGCCTTCATCCGTTGCAGGCATGAATGTCTCGGCCGGCTCGGCCGCACCGTTTAGTGTGTCACTGCTGAGGCGTGCCCGATCAACTGCATAGGTGAGTGCTTGCCGCACACGTAAATCGTCGAAAGGTGGACGGGTCGAATTGAATTCGTAATAGGTTAACGCGCCGAAGGTCGTGCGATGAAAATCTTTGTAGGGCGCGAGGAGTTTAACTGCCAGCGGCTCGACATTCGTGTTCGTCACTGCGTCCACTTCGCCGGCTTGGTACGCCGCTAGCGCCGCTTCAGTATCGCGCATGCTCACGAACCGCACACGCTCCAGCGCGACAGTACCGGCGCTCCAATAGTTCTGCGCGCGTTCCATCAATACGTTGTCCGTGGCCAGATTCTTCAAGCGAAAGGGGCCGTTCGAGACAAGCGGCGGTTTTAATTCAGCCGGCACCAGCCCCCGCTTAACTCCTTGTGGCGTAGCTTCAGTCTCTGCCCCAGTCTGTTCACTAAGCTCATGGACGGGGCGAAAGACTGGATGAGCGACGAGCGCCGGGAAATTGTTATCAGGCCGTTCCAGCCGCACACGCAGGGTGAAATCGTCAATCGCATCAACACCAAAATTCGACGTGGGCGATTGTGTTGTATTAGTAGTCGCCGCTTGCGCAGCTTCATGTGTGTTTGTGTTCGGTGCTGTGTCGGCCGCAGCATCCACGCCTTGCATCTGTGAAAAAGCGTCAGCCTCAGTTACAGGTTGCGGCGACGGCAAAGGCGCGGGAGTTGGCGCTGGTGTTTGGTGCAGCGATACAGGAAGCGGGCCGGTTGCGCCCACAATATTGGCGAGCAGGTTCGCGTGCGGGGCACGGTCGCCGAGCCGCAGTGTGCGTCGCCACGAGCGGACGAAGTCTTGCGCCGTCACGGGCCCGCCATTCGACCAACGCGCGTCGTGTCTTAGATAAAATGTCCAGACGCGTTTATCCGGCGAAGACTCCCAGCGCGCGGCGACACCGGCGACGGGCTTGAGCGTCTGCGGATCATATTCGGTGAGACCTTCAAAGAGCGCCCGCACGGCGTCGGTGTCCGGCGGCGCGGCCGCGAGCGCAGGATCGAAGGTTTGCGGCAGACCGCCATCGCTCCAACGAAACTCTTGTTGCCGTGGCACGCGCACTTGCCCGTAGAAAAGTTCGCCCTCGTCCGGCTCGAAGCAACCACCACTCACCACGGTTAAAGAGACCGCGACGGCGACGGCCAACGCTGTCCGCCAGCGCAGCAATTTAGATTTGATTCCTCGCGCCTTCATCATGCCAATTAAGACTATGCGATCATCGCTAATGCGCGTAATTGCTCGTGCACGGCTTCGGTCTGTGTGCGCGTCGGCTCGAATCCGCCCGACGTATCGATCAGGAAATCGGCGTAACGCATCTTCTCCGCCTGCGGCATCTGCGCGGCGATGCGGCGCTCGGCCTCTGCGCGCTCGATCCCTTCACGTTGCATCAACCGGGCGAGTTGCGCTTCAGGCTGGCAATGCACGACGAGCAGCTTATCGAAGCGCCGATAACCACCTGACTCGATCATCAAGGCCGCATCAATCACTGCGACTCCGTGCATGTCTGCCCGCTCGCGCTCGTTCAGCCACTCATCCTGCGCGCTCATAATCAATGGATGCAAGAGCGCGTTCAGCCGCGCTCGTTGCGCTTCGTCGGCGAAGACTATTCGGCCAAGTTGCGCGCGATCAAGCGTGCCGTCCGCGCGCAACACGTCGCGCCCGAATGCGACGATTATCTGTTGCAGTCCCGGCGTGCCCGGTGCGACTACCGCACGGGCCGTCTGATCTGCGTCTAGCACATGACAGCCCATCTCCGCCAGCAGATTTGAGACGTAAGATTTGCCGACGGCGATAGAGCCTGTGAGACCAACGCGCAGCATCTTGCCACTCACCAACCGCGCCGGCGCAGGGCGGCCGTCAGTGTATTGCGCATCAACATAGCGACGGTCAAAGGCCCCACGCCACCCGGCACGGGCGTCAACCGTCCCGCCACAGCGTCCACCTCCGCCGGATGCACGTCGCCGCAGAGCGTATAGCCACGCCGGTGGATCACGGCAATGCGCTCGTCGGCGCGCGGGCCAAACAGTTCGCGCGCCTGTGCTTCGTCGGTGATCTTATTCATCCCCACATCAATCACGGTTGCGCCGGGGCGGACGTGCGTAGCGCGTATGAGACCGGCGTGCCCGACGGCGGCGACGAGTATGTCGGCTGCGCGGGTCACGGCGGCGAGGTCGCGCGTGTGTGAGTGACAGATGGTCACAGTTGCATCCGCTTGCAAGAACAACTGCGCGAGCGGCCGGCCGACGATGTGACTACGCCCGACGATACAAGCGTGCGCGCCACGCAACTCAACACCTGTACGCATCAGTAACTCAGCAATACCTGCGGGCGTGCAGGGCACGAAGGACGTGCGCCCCAACACGAGATTGCCGACGTTGAGCGGGTGAAAGCCGTCCACATCTTTGTGCGGCGCGACCACAGCCAGCACACGCGACTCGTCCACCTGTGCCGGCAACGGTAGCTGCACAAGTATGCCATCAATGTCGACGCGCTCGTTCAACCGTGTGACCAGCGCAAGCAATTCTTCGGTCGTCGTGTCGGCCGGCAACGCATGCTGC
This sequence comes from Acidobacteriota bacterium, assembly GCA_031359515.1. Lineage (GTDB taxonomy): Bacteria > Acidobacteriota > Blastocatellia > Pyrinomonadales > Pyrinomonadaceae > QHXQ01. The sequence continues at coordinate 16,657 of JANMAD010000578.1, forward strand.
TCGGAATGTATCCCTAGTTCTGCGGAAGTGCGGACTTTGTTACGCACATAAACGGCGGAAGCCGGATCATCGCCGACGCGCACGACGGCAAGACCCGGCTGTAAGCCATGCTCGTGCGCAAGCTGTGCGACTTTGGTCGCAACTTCCGCCTTTATTTGCATCGCGACCTGCGCGCCATCAAGCACCGCTGCCCGCCGGTCTTCACTTGTCGTTGCCGTCATAATCGTTCGTGAGAATATGCAATGCATCCTAACATACTTCGGCCCGCACTCGAATAACGGGCACATACACGTCAGGCCCGTGCGTGCTGGTGAATGCATACACGGGCCTGTTACGCGGCCGTTAACCGAATAAACCCCTAACTTAATCTCTAACTGTTGCTGCCCTTACCCACAGTCCGCCGCAATTGGCCGGTGTTAATGTCACTAGTCGGCTCAATATTGAGCACACGGTAACAGGTGTCGAGTAAGTCTTTGATCCCGCCCGGCTTTTTTAGGCATGCATTCGCGCCTAGATCGAGCGCCTCTTCACAACAGTCACGGGCGGTGAACACAACGATGGGTGTCGTCTGCCGATGCGGCAGCGTGCGGGTGCGGCGGATCAAGTCGAAGCCGCTGACGCCGGGCAACTCGGCGTCGAGAATAACCAGATCGAGATGCTCTGTGCCCGCAATCAGCCTGAGCGCCTGATTGCCGTCGCGCGAAATCTGGACGCGCCAGCCCTCCAGCTCAAGCAGTTGCTTGACCGTGAACAGCACTAAATCATGGTCTTCGACATAGAGGACGGTAAGCTGTTGCAAATCCCTTTACACCTTTCGCAGGCGAGGATGCGAGAACAGGCCTGCGCGCCGTTAAATCCTGCGCGTGCGATTTATACAGCGCGGGTAAGAGACTTACTGCAAACATTATTCCGTCATCGGTGCAGCTTGTCTTGAATGTAGACGTTAGTGTGCGGAATAAAGCACTTAATGCTTGCGGCGGCGGATGGCTTGTTGCTGCGCGCGTATCGCCAAGCGCAAAGAAGCGCGCAGTATTTACCTGGAGGCTGTGGATTAGGTCGCGTTAATAGCAGAATGGGAATGAATTATGCTTGTTAGCAATGTTCTCTGCCGCGTATACCAAGGTGACAATCAGCGAGTCCCTAGTCAGCGTTCAAAGGTCGGTACGGCGCGGCGCGCGTGGCCTTTGCGGTGGACGCATGAGACTGTGGCGGCGGGGACGTGGGGGTTTACGCCCGGCCAGTAGGTCTCGCTGCCGGCCGTTGAGGATGTAAGCCAGCCCCTGGTGGGTGACATTCAGCAGACGTGCGGCACGGGTGACGCTTCCTTGTGCGCTGTCCAGCGCCCGCCCGATTAGCCGGGCTTCGTGCGCACGCATCTCGTCTTCGAGCGAGCAGCCTATCCAAGGCTCGGACAGTCCCGCGTTGCTAGTCCTGCGCAAGGCAACGGTCTCGACCAGCGCAGGCGTGACGACCGTCTCTTCAGGCGCAGTGATAAAGGTACGCTCGATCAACGCACGCAACTCACGTGCGTTCCCCGTGAGCGGCAGTTGCCGCATTGCGGTAATACTGTCGGGGGTGAAATGGATGTGCTTCTCGTATCGTTGTGCGGCGGCGTTGATGAAGTGCTGTGCCAACGCGGGAATGTCATCGGGTCGCTCGCGTAATGGCGGCAGTTCCAGATGGAAACCGGCGAGACGGTAGAAGAGATCAGCGCGGAACAGTTTGCGCTCAACTTGTTGCCGCAGATCGTGATTGGTTGCCGCGACGATGCGCACATTCACCCTCTCCGGCAAGGCGCTGCCGAGGGCGTACACATCACCTTGTTCGATTAAGCGTAGCAGCTTCGCCTGATTGCCCAGACTCAATTCCCCAATCTCATCGAGGAAGAGCGTACCGCCTTCGGCCGCCCGCGCCGCGCCTATGTAATCTGTGGTCGCACCGGTGAAGCTGCCCTGGCGATGACCAAATAGTTGCGACTCGAATAATGTGGCACATAACGCCGCGCAATTGATGGCGACGAACGGGCCCGTGCGCTTGCTCCACTCGTGTATGAGCCGCGCCAGTACCTCTTTGCCCGTGCCCGTCTCACCCGAAAGCAGGACGACCCCACCCGCCTGCGCCACACTACGTGCTTCACACAGAAGTTGTGCGGAGCTTTGCGCAGCATGGACGAATTGGCTCTGGGCGGCAGTAGGATTGGCCGGCGCGGCCGGGACGGTGAGCAATCTTTGGGCACTGGCGCGGAGCCGCGCAATCGTTGCGGCATGCTGCGTGTGCGTCAGTGCCTCGTCAGCGCGCGTATAGATGGCGCGCTGTTCGGCCGGCGAGAGACAGCTCGACAACTCTTCCAGCAAACTTAACGCCGCCCGGCCCGCGCCTTCGAGATCGCCCACACGCTCGCCCGTTGCGAGGGCACGTTCAAGTTCTGCGCGCGCCTCAGCGGGCTGGTCTAGTCGCGCTAGCGCAGTGCCGTGCGTGGTCAGGGCTTCCGTCAGCAGCGCCAACTCGTCGCTCTCTTCGAGCGTTCGCACGGCGCTACGGGCCACCTTCTCAGCCTCCGCGATGCGCGCCTCAGCCAACAACGCACGGGCGCGGGTCTCATCAACTTGCGCAATGCTGCCCGGCTCTTTAAGTCTGACGAAGAAGCGCCGTGCCCGCGCCAGATGCTCATGGGCTTCGGCAAAGCGGCCGAGTTGGTAGAGCAGGAAGCCGAAGTTGTTCTCGACGCGGGCGCAGTAGCGTATATGCCCGGCCTGTTCAAAGTGGAAACTGGCGGCCGAGAATTCGATCAACGCCCGGTCAATGTAATCTTGCCGGCGCGCGGCAACCCCCAACATATCCAGCATGCTCGCCAGCGTGTTGGCCTGTGTGCTGTGAAACTTGCCCCGCAGCGTATGATCGCTGCTGGCTTTGGCGAGTGGCTCAGCCTCGAATAGCCGGACAAGCGCCTCGTGAAAGCGGCCCGCCGCGCGTTCAACTTCAGCACAGCGCACGAGCGTGAGCGCACGCAACTCGCTGGCGCGACTATCCAGCCCATCGAGCGCAGTGTGCAACAGCAGCCGTGCTTCGGCATAAGCACCTTCGCGCCAATAGCACCAAGCGAACTCAATCCGCGCCTCGGCCGCTTTGTCCGCTTCGTTTAGCGCCTCGAAGCGCGTCGCGCTCTCGCCCAGTAAATCCTTCGCGTCTTCTTGCGCGTGGGCGATCTGTTGCGTGCTACCGAGCCAGCCCGTGAGCGAGCCGGCGCGCAACAACAACTCCGCCTGCGTCCGCTCGTCAACGTCCGCCAGCGACGGTCTCAGGCCGACGCCCTGCCAAAACTCGCCCAAGCCGCGACTCGCCGCTTCGTAATTGCCCGCGTCTTCCAGTGCCTTCGCCAACGCGCAACGAAGCTGTGCCTTTTCCGTCCGACTGAGCTTCGGCTCATCGATTTGCCGTAACAACGAAACTGCTAAGTCCATGTGAGGCTTATCCTTTTGTGGATTAGTAAGATTCCCTGCAAGACTACGAAAAATTGCCGAACAAGTGTATGATGCCTGTACTCGAACGAGTGCCGGGCACGAAAAACCCGGCACAAATCTAAGAAACCTCAGGAGCTACGCGATGAAAAAACTTCAGACCCTTTGCGCATCAATGCTGTTTATTCTAGTGCTGAGCGCAACCGCATTTGCTGACTGTCCCAATGGCGGCATCATGGGCACTGGCGGCGTGTGTACCAACGGCATTATGGGCACCGGCGGTACTGCCATTAAATCAAGCAGCCAGTTAGCCAGCGAACCCAAAGCGCCCGACGCGGATGTCTTTGAATTGCTGCTGGCGGCGGAGTTAGCTATCTGGCAGAGCATCATCGGACTGTCCTAATCTTGCGCTCTGTCTGATTGCAGCGTCTGCGCCGAACGTACAGTTAACTCCTGTGCGTTCGTCCCGCACTGGAAGCTGTTGCAAAGACCTGGCAGCTTGCCTACCCGTATGTGTACGCGGGTGAGAATAGGTCTATCCAAGCTCTGCGCGCCGGGCGTGCCCTGTTGCGGCTGTGCGCGAGTATCCTACTCTTTAATTTCACTGAAATGCAATATGATTCTGCTCGTAAATGGGCGGAACGGCGTTAGTTTATTCGCTGCTCCGCGCCTCTCTATCGTAGAGCGTAATTCAAGCGCCGCCAATTTCACCGCATAGCGGCTGGGGCAAGTTGTTGGCCCGCGCCTGCACCGGTTATGCTAACAACGCTTGGCCCGATTGGCTTGCAGTGATCGCACCAACGTCATAATCGCGCCAACGTTTTATTCGACTCGTCCAGCGCCAGATAACTTATGCCATTTTTTATTTCGTTAGCTCGTTATCTTCCCCGTCTCATCTGCCTAACACTCATCGCCACATTGGCCCTCGCATGCGCACGCACGCAACGCGAAACCGAGGGGCAACGTTACGAACTGAAAGGCGTCATCGTGTCTTTCGACAAGGGTCAGCAGCAGGTGGTGATTCAGCATCAGGCAGTGCCGGGTTTGATGGAGGGTATGACGATGGGGTTTACTCTCAAGGATCAATCCTCTTACGATGTAATGCGTGTGGGCGATCAGATTCAAGCAACGCTCGTCGTTACTGGTGACCGTTCGTGGCTGGAAAACCCGATCATCACACAAGCGACACCTGCGGTCGGCAATACGCTAACGCCTGCTCTAAACCCTGAGCCACAACCGGGCGCAGTCTTCCCTAATTTCATACTCACTAATCAGGATGGCAAGCGAATCACTTTGCAGCAATATCGCGGCCGTGCATTGCTGGTGACCTTCATCTATACGCGCTGCCCTCTGCCTGATTATTGCACGCGCATGAGCACGAACTTCGCAGCCATCGCCCGCGCGCTTAAAGACGATTCAGAGTTAGGACAGTACGTACATCTGTTGAGCATCACCCTCGATCCGGGTTACGACACGCCGCAGGTGCTACGCAGTTATGGCGCAGCGCACACGGAAAACTACACACAGGAAAAGTTTGCGCAGTGGGAGTTGGCGACCGGGCAGCCCGCAGAGATCAAACGCCTCGCACAATTCTGCGGCTTAACTTACATGCAGGATGGCGATCAGATTATCCATGGACTGCGCACTGCGTTGATCGGCCCGGACGGCAAGCTCATTAAAATTTATCGCGGCAATGAATGGAAACCAGATGAGGTAGTCAGCGATCTGCATTTGCTCAAAGTCAGCAGGCTGGACTGAACATCGCGTCAGGTGCGTGTAGTTGTCTGTTAAAGGACTCTTCCGATAATCCTCTTATCAAAAGAAAAAGAGACAACGCACGCACGCCGTCTCTTCATTAGCCACTTGTGCGCGGCCTTTAGCCTTTCAGCTTTTTAATCTCTTCAGTCAACACCGGTATGACCTCGAACAAATCGCCGACGATGCCATAGTCCGCGATATCGAAGATAGGCGCTTCCGGGTCTTTGTTGACGGCGACGATGGTGGTCGCGTTCTTCATACCGACCAGATGCTGGATCGCGCCGGAGATGCCGAGCGCGATGTATAGTTTCGGCGCGACGGTCTGCCCCGACGAGCCGATCTGTCGATCAATCGGCAACCAGCCCGCATCGCAGATGGGGCGCGACGCGGCGAGTTCCGCGCCGAGCGCGTCCACTAATTGCTGTACGAGCGCAAGGTTCTCCTGACTCTTAATGCCACGCCCGACCGCGACGATCACATCCGCCTTCGTCAGATCAACCGCTTGCTTCACCTCCTGGAACGGCGGCTCCGGCTTCATGCGCACTTCGCCGATCTCAACCGGCATGGACTCAACAGCCGCCGTGCCCCGCTCCGCTTGCTCCGCGCGATACGCGCCTGACTGAAACGTGGCGAACACGGGCGGCTCGCCCGCCGGTACTACATCAGCATCAATCTTGCCGAGGAAGATGCGGCGCGCAAACGTCACCCCGCCATCGGCAACGGACACGCGCACACAATCGCCGATCACGTCACGCCCGAATCGCGCTGCTAGTTTCGGCGCGCAGTCGCGCACGAGATATGTATGCGACATCAAGACGAACTGCGGCGCGAGTTGGCGCACGGCTTGTTCCAGCGCGGCGGCATAACTGTCCGGCGTATAGTCCGCGAGTTGCGCGTTCTCGACCGAAATAACTTTATCCAGATTGTAGGCCGCGATCTGCTGCGCCAAAGCTGCATCAGTGCTGAGGACGACAGCCGACACCGGCTGCCCCAGGGCCGCGCCCAATTGTTGGCCGGCCGCAATCGCCTCGAACGTCGTCTTACCGAAGACACCCGCGCGCTGCTCCGCGAAAACAAGAATCCCGTTTGCCATAATTAACTGTTAGCTGTTAGCTGTTAGCTATAAGCTTGGCCTTTGCAACTGATCATGCGCGATTTCGATAAGCGAGTCTCGCGCTCAGGCAAAAGCTGAAAGCTAATAGCTAACAGCTAATAGCTCCTCATATCACTCTTGCTTCAGTCCGCAATTTTTCGGCAAGCTGTGCCCCGCCCGCTTTGGCGTCGCCATTGCCGAGAAACTGCGTCTGTTTGGTCTTCTGCGGGAAGTATATCTTGGTGATGCGTTGGTCGGGCGCGGCGCTCGTTGCATCCGATGCGGGTGCAACTTCTCTGATCTCTTTCTTCTTCGCCGCCATGATGCCTTTCAACGTCGCGTAGCGTATCTGACTGATACCCGATTGAATTGTGAGCAGCGCAGGGCGCGGCATCGTGTACCACTGATACCAGCCATTTTCCAACTCGCGCTTGACCCGTAACTGTTCGCCCGCCGCATCAACTTCGATGACAATGGTCGCATGCGGCAGACCCAACAACTCCGCCATGATGACGCCCGTCTGCCCGTAGCCGTTGTCGTCCGATTGCAAGCCTGTCATGACGAGATCGGCTTGCTCATCCCTGATCGCTTCCGCCAACGCGCGTGCTGCGGGCAACGGCGCAAGCCGCGTCAATTCATCGCCGACGACGTGGATAGCGCGATCAGCCCCACGAGCAAGCGCATCTTTAATCACTGCCTTCGCGCGCTGCGGCCCCATCGTGCAAACCACCACTTCGCCGCCATGTTTCTCTTTTAAGCGCAAGGCTTCTTCCAACGCGTAGCCGTCAGATTCGTTCACCTCGTGCGAAAGGTCGCCCTCCTCGATCCACGTCGCGTCCTTGTTGATCCGCAAGATCGCATCTTTATTTGCGACTTGCTTCATGAGCACAATGATTTTCATAGTTAGCTGTTAGCTGTTAGCTGTTAGCTTGAAGCAAAGGCTAAAAGCTAAGCGCTAACAGCTTCTTATTCTTCGTATCGCTTGAATAGCAACGCCGCGTTCGTGCCGCCGAAGCCGAAACTGTTGGAGAGCGCGTAGTTGACGTGCGCTTCGCGCGGCTCGTTGGGCACGTAGTCGAGATCGCAGTCGGGATCGGCGTTGAAGTAATTGATCGTCGGCGGCAGCATGTTGCGGTGGATCGCCAACACTGAGAAGACCGCCTCGATGCCCCCGGCCGCGCCGAGCAAGTGGCCGGTCATGGACTTGGTCGAACTGACCGCGAGTTTGTATGCATGCTCGCCGAAAGTCTTTTTAATCGCGAGCGTCTCGAACTTATCGTTATAAGGCGTTGACGTGCCGTGCGCGTTGATATAGCCGACCTCTTCAGGGGGCACATCTGCGTCCGTCAGCGCCTTCTGCATGGCACGAATCGCGCCCGACCCGGTCTCATCCGGCATGGTCAGATGAAAGGCGTCGCCCGTCATGCCATAGCCGACCACCTCCGCGTAGATACGCGCGCCGCGTTGTTTAGCAAATTCTAACTCTTCAAGGACGAGCAGCCCTGCGCCTTCGCCGATGACGAAACCATCGCGGTCGCGCTCGAAGGGCCGCGAGACGCGCGTCGGCTCGTCGGTACTGGTCGAGAGGGCGCGCATCGCGGCGAATCCGGCGACGCTCATCGGCGTGATAGCCGATTCCGCCCCGCCGCAGATCATCACGTCGGCATCGCCGCGTTGAATTATTTTGAAGCTATCGCCGATGGCGTGCGCGCCGGCGGCACAGGCCGTCGCGGTGGCGGAGTTCGGCCCCTTCGCGCCGTGGCGAATCGAGACCTGCCCCGCCGCCAAATTCACAATCGCCGAGACGATGAAGAACGGCGAGACGCGATTCGGGCCTTCGCGCAACAATTTTTCATGCTCGCGCTCAATAGCCCAGAAGTCGCCGATGCCGCTACTGATGTATGTGCCGACGCGCTCGCCGTTCTCGTCCGTGACGGTCAGCCCGCAATCACTCATCGCTTCGTCCGAAGCGGCGATGGCGTAGTGGATGAACGCGCCCATCTTGCGCGCTTCTTTCTTCTCGACGAATTTGAGCGGGTCGAAGTCTTTGATCTCGGCCGCGATTTTCACCGCGAACTTTTCCGTGTCGAACTTGTGTATGTAGTCCACGCCGCTCTGGCCCGCCATCAACGCGGTCCAAGTGGTTTCGACGTTGAGACCGATAGGCGTGATCAGACCGAGACCGGTGACGACGACGCGACGTTTCAAGTTGTAACGCTCCTGCATGGGATTGCTATCGGCCATAGTTCAGACGCGCACGCACGGTCACGGACGGCCCACGCTAAAGGGTCGCCCGCGCCGCAGTGTCGCCCGGCGCAAACGGGCGCGCGGGCTACTTCTTCATGTGCTGCTCGATGTAGCTATACGCGTCGCGCACGCTCTGAATCTTCTCGGCGTCTTCGTCGGGAATCTCGATATTGAATTCCTCCTCGAAGCGCATGACGAGTTCGACCGTGTCGAGCGAGTCCGCGCCGAGGTCGTCAATGAAGCGCGCGTTCGGCGTGACTTCGTTCTCGTCCACACCGAGTTCGTCCACGATGATTTGTTTGACCTTATTCTCGATCTCTTGTTGATCGGGCATGGTAGTTCTGCTCCTCTGTCGCTTAAGAGTAGGAAATCCTTTTTTGCTGTCGTGCTATGCGCCGCATTAAACCACGCTTGCGCGCGAATTACCACTGTCGGTTTGTGCTTCCGTTAAGGCGGCGCGCGTGGACGCAAGGCTTGCGCCGTCTTCCACATTCAGGCAGCGCACTTCCGGCGCGATCTGGCGCACCAAACCGGCCAACACTTTGCCCGGCCCGACTTCCACGAAAGTCTGCACGCCATGCTCATTCACCAGGCGCTCGATTGATTCGCGCCAACGCACCGGCGCGGTTACTTGTCGCACGAGCGCCGCGCGAGCCTCGTCGCCCGCGCGTATCGGCGCGGCATACACATTCGTCACGAGCGGCACGCGCAGATCATGAAACTCGATCCCGGCCAAATCGGCTGCCAGCCGCTCTTGCGCCGGGCGCATCAACGCGCAATGAAACGGCGCGCTCACATTCAGCTTCACCGCCTTGCGGACGCCGCGCGCTTTCAACAACTCGATGGCGCGATCAACCGCGCCCGCGTTGCCCGCGATGACGATCTGCTTCGGCGAATTGATATTCGCCGGACTACAAACTTCTCCCTGCGCCGCTTCGGCACAGGCCGCCGCGACCGTGTCCATATCAGCGCCGAGAATCGCCGCCATCGCGCCGACGCCCACCGGCACGGCCTCCTGCATGTACCGCCCGCGCGCACGCACCGTCCGCACGGCCGTGGCCAGAGACATTGCGCCGGCGGCGACGAACGCCGAGTATTCGCCGAGGCTGTGCCCCGCGACGTAATCGGGCTGCGGCAACCCGGCGGACTCCATCGCGCGTAACGCTGCCACTGAAGCGGTCAAGATGGCCGGCTGCGTGTTCGCCGTCAACTGCAAATCTTCCGCCGGCCCCTCGAAACACAGCCGCGACAACGCGAAACCAAGCGCATCATCAGCTTCAGCGAATGCCGCCCGCGCCGCCGGAAAACTTTCGGCCAACTCGCGCCCCATGCCAACCGCCTGCGAACCCTGTCCGGGAAAGATATATGCAATCATGGTTAGCTGTTAGCTGTTAGCTGTTAGCT
>JANMAD010000590.1:0-9068 GCA_031359515.1 Acidobacteriota bacterium
GTCATCATAACTAATACCCGCCCGCTACCGCAGGCGGTACTGACACGGCCTTACACACGCTACTCGATGAGCTTGATGGGTGCGCGCCCGCGCCCCTGCAACAGGGCGTTGAAGTCCGCGAGGTCTGTGCGCTTGAGCGCGGCCCAGCTTGCGAGTTGCGCGGCGAGCGCCGGGCGTAGTTCCGCGAAGGTAGCAAGGGCCTGCGTGGTCGGCGCGGCATCGGCCGCGCCCACCGTCGTCATGAGCGCGGCCAGATCGCCGTTGAGCGCGACTAGATTCGCCGCCCCTATGGCTGCATCTGCTTCCAACAGCGCCGCCAACTTCGCGTCGAGCGCATGTGCCGCCGCCACAATGTCTCTATCATTCGGTTCGTTCGCGCCGCGCGCTTGCACATCCGTCAATTGCCGGCGCAAGTCGCGTGCTTGTTGCACGGCCGTATAACTTTCAGCCAGCGCCTGGTTGATGTTCATGGCCAGATCAAGTTGCTGCTTGAGCGCGTCCGGGCGCACGGACACGCGCGGGTCGAGTTTCACTTCAAGCGGCGCGGTGAAAGCGCGTCCCGCCACCGTCAATTTCAACTGATACATGCCCGGCAGCACGAGCGGCCCTTGCGGATCGCTCGGCGTGTCCGCGCCGTAAGCGGCGGAGATACTGTAGTCATAGCGGAGCGCAAGCGGGCGCGGATAACGCAAGTCCCACACGAAGCGATGCGCCCCCGGCTGCGTTGAGAGCGGCGCGGGCGGGCGTAGCCAGAAGGTCGGGAAGGCTTGCACGTCCTCCACCTTGCGTGGTTCGTCATTGCTTGAGAATCGGCGCACGAGTTGACCTTGCGCATCGAAAATTTCCAGCGTCACTTCACCGGCCGCCGACGGCAACACGTAATCAATGATCGCACCGGTCGGCGGATTCATGCCGGCGGGCGTCTCCGGCGGGAGCGGCGTATCCCGGTTCTCATTCTGGCGCAGGCGAAACGCAGGCGCGGGCTTGAACAGATGCGCGTCTGCTGCGCGCACCGCCGCGTCGAACTGCCGCAGCGGGCTGATGTCGTCGAGTATCCAGAACGAGCGGCCGTGCGTGGCGACGACGAGATCGTTGTCCTTGATGACGAGATCGCGCACCGATGCGACGGGCAGATTGAGTTGCAGAGACTGCCAGTGGCCGCCATCGTCGAACGAGACATAGACGCCCAACTCCGTGCCCGCGAAGAGCAAGCCGCGCCGCACGGGATCAGCGCGCACGACGCGGACGTAAGCCGGCGCGGGGATGCCGTCGGTGATCTTGTCCCACGTCTGACCGTAATCGTGGGTGCGATAGATGTAAGGTTGTAGAGCGTCAACCTGATGCCGATCCACGGCAGCGTAAGCGGTGGCGGCATCGAACGGCGAAGCGTCAATGATGCTAACGATGCTCCAATCGGGCAGGCCCGGCGGCGTCACCGTCGCCCACGTCTTGCCTTCGTCGCGCGTCAGTTGCACGAGGCCATTGTCCGTGCCGATCCAGATTTGCCCGGCCTTCACGGGCGACGGCGCAACCGTGTAGATGACGGCCTTGCCATTGTCCTCTTGCACGCCCTGCGCGTTCGCGCGCCGGGTCAGGTCGGGACTGATGAGCGTCCAACTCATACCGTTGTCGGCCGTACGCATTAAAAACTGCGACGCTTGATAGAGGACGTTGGGCGCGTGCGGCGCGAACACGATGGGCGTCGTCCAAGGATAACGATGTTTCACTTTCGCGACGGCCGAACTGAGCGTCGGCGAGATGTCCTGCACCTGCCCTGTGCTATGCGTCCAACGATACAACTCGCCGCCGGTGCTGCCGCCATAGACGATGTCCGGGTTCACCGGGTCGGGCAGAATGTAGCCGCTCTCGCCCGCGCCAATCGGATGCCAGTCGCGAAAAGTTATCTGCCCGTAGTTGCTGCGACTGATGACCGCCGCCGTGCCGCTGTCCTGCTGCGCGCCATACACCCAGTAGGGAAACTGATTATCCACCGCGACGTGATAGAACTGCGCGGTCGGTTGGTTGTACCAACTGCTCCACGTCCGCGCGCCGTCAACGCTGATGATCGTGCCTTGATCGCTCGCCAAGATCATGCGTTGCGGGTTGTCGGGATCGATCCAGAGCGTGTGATAGTCGTCGCCGCCGGGCGCGCCTTTGATCGTCTGAAACGTGCGCCCGCCATCAATCGAACGATAGAGCGAGACGTTCGGCAGATAGACGACATCGGGGTTACGCGGGTCAACCGTCACGCCGCTGAAGTACCACGAGCGACTGCTGATGCGCGGGTCTGTGCTGACGAGTTGCCAGTTCGCGCCCGCATCGTCCGAGCGATACAAGCCCCGTTGCTCCGCTTCGATCAGCGCATAAACGCGCTGCCCGCCGCGCGCGACGGCCAAACCGATGCGCCCTGTTTGCCCTGCGGGCAGCCCGTGCCCACGCAATTCCTGCCACGTCTGCCCACCGTCCGTTGATTTATACAGCCCGCCGCCCGGCCCCGTGATCGGCGCATACGCGCTCCACGCCACGCGCCGCGCGTTCCATAGGGCCGCGTAAACGGTCTGCGCATTGGCCGGATCGTAAGCCAGATCAATCGCGCCTGTGTTCTCGTCTTTATAGAGCGTCTTGCTCCAACTCTTGCCGCCGTCGGTCGAACGAAAGACGCCACGCTCGACGTTCGGGCCGAAGCCGTGCCCGAGCGCGGCCACCAACACCGTGTTCGCGTCGCGCGGGTCAACCAGTACGCAGCCGATCTGTTGCGTATTGCGCAAACCGAGATGCGTCCACGTTTTCCCTGCGTCGGTGGATTTATACATGCCGTCGCCGAAGGTGATGTCGGAGCGCATGTCCGCCTCGCCCGTGCCGACATAGATGACATTCGGATCAGAGGGCGCGACCGCGAGCGCGCCGATGGACGCAATCGGTTGCGCATCGAAGATCGGCGTCCAGACGTGCCCCGCGTCCGTCGTCTGCCACACACCGCCGCCGACCGCGCCGGAGTAAAAGGTCTCCGCTTGCCCGCGCACGCCACTCACGGCCAGCGTCCGCCCGCCGCGATGCGGCCCGATCAGCCGCCACTGCAACGCGGCGAAAAAGTTTTGCGCGTTGGCGGCTTGAGGCGGCAAGCTTTGTGCTGCGGCCGCGAGGCTGAGGGCGCAGATAAAAGTCAGACAGGCGAGTCGTGCGATACGTGGCAACATGACGATCCCTTCCGAGTCAGAAGTGCGTGACAGTGCCGGAATGATATGAGAGAAACCCGCAGAGTAAAAGTTGGCCGCCGCTTGATAACTAGCGCGTATGGTCTATGCGTGCTTGAGTGCAGCGAGCATTGTGTTCACCACAGAGACACAGAGGGCACAGAGACAGACAACCCTCTGTGCCCTCTGTGTCTCTGTGGTAAATAGTCCGACACGCCTTATGCAAGAATAAATAGCCCTTGAACTATCGTGCGCTCGTAGTTCACAGGCGCGCGAGACTCCGGTAAGATTGCCCCTCGCTCGTCAACGCCGCGCTTAATAGGGAACACCATGATCACAATCGAATCACTCGATGGCCAAGAGTTCGAGGCCTACTTGGCCGTGCCGCCAAACGGCAAAGGCCCCGGCATCGTGCTGCTACAGGAAATCTTCGGCGTCAACGCAGAGATGCGCCGCATCGCCGACTGGTACGCGGCGCACGGCTTCGTCTGTCTCTGCCCTGATCTTTTCTGGCGGCAAGAACCGGGCATACAGTTGACGGACAAGACCGAAGCGGAATGGCAAAGGGCTTTCGAGTTGTACAAAGGATTGGATGAAGCGCAGGCCGTCGAGGACGGCGCGGCGGCGATGAATTTCTTGCGCGCTCACGGGGCTTGTAACGGACAGGTCGGCGCGGTCGGTTTCTGTTTGGGCGGCAAACTCGCGTACCTGTTAGCGGTGCGCTTCGCGCCTGATTGCGCGGTCGGCTATTACGGTGTGGCTATCGAACAGGCGCTCGATGAAGCCGCCAACTTGCGCGGGCCAATGCTGCTGCACATCGCCGGGCGCGATCAGTTCTGCCCACCCGAAGCACAAGCGCAAATCCATGCCGCGCTCGACGCGCAGACGCTCGCCACGCTGCACGACTATCCCGCACAGGATCATGCCTTCGCGCGTGTCGGCGGCAAGCACTACGATGCAGCGGCGGCCGAGTTGGCTAATCTGCGCACGCTGGAATTCTTCCTGCGCCACTTGTCCGGCACAGACGCCAACGCCGCGCCGTCTCTGTCTGACTTGTGGGACGAGCACGTCAAGCATGAGTTTGCCACGCGCGATACCGAGGCGACGCTGGCGACGATGGTCGCGGATGCTTACGTTAATCACGTGCCCGTCATGACCGGCGGCGTCGGGCGCGAAGCGTTGCGCGCCTTCTACTCGAAACGTTTCATCCCACAGATGCCGCCGGACACGAGCCTCGTGCCCGTCTCGCGCACCGTCGGCACAGACCGTGTGGTGGACGAGATGGTCTTCGAGTTCACACACACGATCAAGATGGACTGGATGCTGCCCGGCGTCACGCCGACCGGCAAGCACGTGCGCGTGCCGCTCATCGTGGTTGTCCATTTCCGCGCCGGCAAACTCGCGCACGAGCATATCTACTGGGATCAAGCCTCCGTCCTCGTGCAACTCGGCTTGCTCGATGCCACGCACTTGCCAGTCGCCGGTGTCGAGAGCGCGTTGAAGGTGCTTGACCCGACCCTGCCCGCGAACAAACTGATGGAGCGTGGCTCGTGACGGGCGGCACAGCAGGTGATAATGACATGGAAGCGCGCGAGACGGTCGCGCCCGAAGTGCGCTTGAGCCGCTTGCGCCGCGATCTCGGCACGGTCGAATCTTACGCCGCGCTGCTCGGCGTACTGATCGGCGCGGGCATCTTTACGGTGACGAGTCGCGCGTGGGCGCTCACCGGCCCCAGCGTGATCCTCGGCTACGTCCTGCTCACGCCGATCATCCTCGCCACTTCCGTACCCTACGCCGCGTTTCTCTCGACCCCGTTGGGGCGCGAGCCGGGCGGCGAGTACACGCACATCTCGCGCACGCTTGGCGGTTATCGTCTGGCCTTCATCGGCGTGTGGCTCAAGATCATTTCTTACATCGGCGCGGGCGCGTATCTGGCGAGCGCGCTGGCCGATTACATACTGCAATTCGCGGGCGGGCGACTCGCGCCGGACACCTATCGTGTGCCGTTGGCGGTGGCGAGTCTGATCTTTTTTTATTTCGTCCACGTCGTCGGCGTGCGCTGGTTCGGGCGCATACAGGTGACGATGTGCGCGCTTCTGGGTCTCTCTCTGATCGTGCTGATCGTGCCGGGCTTGTTCGCGATCAAGGTCGCGAACTATCAACCGTTCGTCACGCACGGCTTCACAGGCTTCGCGGCGAGTCTCGTGCCGTTGTTCTTTTCCTACGCGGGCTTCGAGTCGCTGGCGCAGACGGCGGGCGAGGTGAAAGACAGCACGCGGCGGCTGCCCGTTATTTTCCTGAAGGGCATCAGCGTGACCGCCTGCATCTATCTGTTGATGTCGGCCGTCGCGTTCGGCGTGCTGCCGGGCACGCGCTTGCAGACGAGCAATGCACCGATGGCGGAGGTGGCCGCCGTTTATCTGCCGGCGGGCGCGGCCCTGTTCGTCACCTTCGGCGCGATCATGGCGATCACGACCTCGATGAACTCATCGCTGCTCGTGCCGTCACGACTGGCCATCATCCTCGCGCGCGACCGGCTCGCGCCCAACTGGATCGGCGCAATCAACGCTAGCACAGGCACACCGATTCGCGGGCTGACGCTCACGCTCGCGGCTTCAGTCTTTCTGCTCGTCAGCAATCAACTCTCGCTCGCGTTGAACGTCGCCATCTTCGCGCTCGTGATCTTATACTTTCTGCACAGTCTCATTTTCCTACTGCTGCCGCGCCGCAACCCACAACTCTACCGCCTGATCACGGTCGCGCTCCCGCGACCCTTGCAGACGGCGGCGGCGCTGCTCTCCGTGGTGGCGATGGGCGCGCTCGTCCTTGTGCAGGTCACGCAGGATTGGCACACGCTGCGCACGCAGAGTCTCGCGCAAAGGCTCGCCGAGCATTCGTTGACGAGTTTGGAGTTGATCGTAGTTTGGACGTTGATTGGAACTTTGATTTATCTCATAGCCCGGCCGCGCGACGGCCGCAGAGCGGACGACGAAACAGTTTAAATGGCAGAAGCAAATTTCAATCGGCGGCGTGCAGATTTCCCGACGCTCGCGACGGGCATACATCTACTGAGCCACAGTCTGGGGCCGGTGCCGCGCGCGGCGCGTGAATCGTTGCTCGCTTATTACGCGGCTTGGGAGCAGCACACGAGCGAAGATGCGTGGGCGACGAACTGGTGGGAATTGCAGCAACGCGTGGGCGATCAGATCGCGCGCATCATCGGCGGCGCAGACGGCTCGGTGCAGGTGCAGCCGAACGCATCAGTCGCGCTCTCCACTGTCGCCTCCTGTTTCGACTTTCGCGCGACGCGGCGCAATAAGGTGGTCACCTCCGCGCTCGATTTCCCCTCGATGAGTTACATCTGGGAAGCGCAAAAGCGGCTGGGGGCTGAAGTCCATGTTGTGCCAACAGACGACGGCATCGTCGTTCCGTTAGAGCGCATTCTCGCCGCGATTGACGAGACGACTTGTCTCGTCGCGCTCGCGCACACTTCTTATCGCAGTTCCTATCGCGTTGATGCACTAGCAATCGCCGAGCGCGCACATAGTGTCGGTGCGCTGGTGTTGCTCGATGTGTACCAGTCGGCGGGCGCGCTTGAGTTGGACGCCGCTGGTTGGGGCGTTGACTTCATGATCGGCGGCACGATCAAGTGGCTGTGCGGTGGGCCGGCGTGCGGTTACTTGTACGTGCGGCCGGCGTTGCAGGCAGAGTTGCAGCCGCGTCTGACCGGTTGGATCGCGCATGCGGAGCCGTTCGCGTTCGCGCATGAGGCGATGCGCTATGCGCCGTCCGTGCGCCGCTTCGCGCAGGGCACGCCGAACATCCCCGGTCTCTATTCCTGCCTCGCCGGTTTGCAGATCATCGCGGATGTGGGCGTGCCGTTGATTGCCCAAGAGTCGCGCCGCCGCACGAGTTGGATGGTCGAGTATGCTTTAGCGCAAGGCTGGCGGCTGAGCAGTCCGATGAGCGCGGACGAGCGCGGCGGTTCAGTGATGATCGCGGTCGCGGACGCGCCGCAGATGGTGGCGCGTTTGGCAGAGCAAAAAGTATTTGTTGACTGGCGACCCGATGTCGGGCTGCGCATGTCGCCGCATTTCTTCAACACGGACGAAGAGGTACATGAGGCGATGGAAATCTTGAAAGCAGTGACGAGTGACAAGTGACGAGTGACAAGCAAAACTCTTTAACTCGTCACTTGCCACTCGTCACTGCTGTTCATACCTTACGGCGGGGCTGCCGGCCGGGTAGAAGACGCCGAGCAGTCTTAGCTCATCGCTGCCGGTGTTCTCGACGCAGTGGATTTGTCCCTTTGGTAAATAGATGCATGAGCCGGCCTTGATCTGCGTGTTGGTCGCGCCGGCCCACATACGCCCTTGCCCGCGCAGGATGACTAGCACCTCTTCGTAGCGGTGAAAATGATCGGGCGCGCGGCCGGGCGGGATCGCGCCGACGAACTGTGTGACCTGTCGGCTGCCCACCTCTTCATCCACCAACACACGATACCAACGGTCGGCGGTGGGCACGGACTTGCGCTCAGCTAAGCGCACGATGGGCGACCGTGTGGGCATAGTCGCTTGGGGCGGAGGGGAAGTGAGGGCAGGCAAAGTCTTGGCCGCAACCTGTGGCTCAGGGCATTGTGAACTGACGAGGACGAGCGGTTCGGGCCCCGGATTATCAACCGTCAACGTCTCGCCCGGTCGTAAATAAATGCCGGTCTCGCCCGCGACCGTGTACGCCTGCCCATCAATGAAGATCGTTGCGCGGCCCGCCTGCACGTAAATGATCTCGTCGCAGTCCGCATTGCGCCACCCCGGCGACAGTCCCGGCGCGAATTCCAGCACGCGCAGCGAAATGGCCGCTGCGCCTACCGCGCGGCCCACCTGCGCCCAACTACGTAGCGTCCCTATGATTGTCGGCGCACCTTCGCGCAACCCCGTGACGCGACAGCCGCCCTCAAGTACAACAGCCATGCAACCCGTCTCCTTGAAATGTGCCAGAGAAAAACTCTGTCGTTAAAGTAGCACAACCCAGCTTTAAGGAAACACGAGGGTCGCGAGTGTGATCGCGGCGGCGGTGATGAGGGCGCGATGATTGATCCGGCGCGCCTTGTCACGAAGTTGCGCGCTCAGGCGCTCGTCTGCGATCCGTTCTTCACCGGCGTCCATATTGCATGTGCCGCGCGCGGCCAGCGCGATGCAAGTTCGCTCGCGCGCCTGTAACAGCCCCAAGCCGGCCAGCCAGATGGGGAAGAAGACGACTAACCGTTCCCAACGCGGCACGCCATAAACGACCAGCACGAATGCGAACGCGACGCCGACGGTCAATGACACGATGCCGAGCAGCCGCCGCTTGCGCCGTTCGCGCGGGCCGATGTTGATCGCTTCAGGCAGCAATGATTTTCTTTCAAGGCGCGTCAGTGCGGAGCGTCGCCAGAGGTTGCCCGGCGATAACATGATCCCCGACGCGGGCGTTGATGACGCGCACCGTCCCGGCGGATGAAGCGCGAGCGGCGACGATCTGTTCCGCCGGCGTGGCCGCAGGTTTTGTTGTTGTGTTGAAGGACGGCTGGCGCGCGGCGACGAGACCGGACTGCGCGCCCTGCGCCGCGTCCTGCGCGTGTTGAAAACGTTGCTGAGCGCGTTCGTAGTTGGCACGTGCGCCGTCGAGTTGGCCCTGCGGCGCTTCACCTGAAGCGACGAGCGGCGTCAGTCGTTGCACTTCAACCTCTGTGCGCACCACCTCGGCCCGTGCCGCTTCGGTCTCTGCTTGCGCTGCCGTCACGCTCCTGACGGCGCGGGCCTGCGGGTCTTCGGTCTGCGCCGGCGGCACGCTCACGCCTTCATTGCGCACGGCGATCTCGACAATCGCTTCGTC
>JANMAD010000598.1:0-1988 GCA_031359515.1 Acidobacteriota bacterium
GCGCTGGCCGGTCAGGCATTGCGGAAGAACAGATCGTAAGCTGATCCTCGACCGCGTTCAACTAAACGGCTTAATGCGATTGGGGCGGAGCTTTTGGCAAGCTCAACAGATTGGCGAACAGGCGATACGCGCCGGGCACGCCCGCCGGCAGTTGGCGAAACCAGGCGTAGGACGTGTAGACGTAATGCCCGCGCCCGACGCGCGCATAAACTTCGCCGCCCATCTGCGCCGCCTCGCCCGCGTCGTGCGCTTCGAGCAGCGCGACGTAGCGCGGGTCAAAGGTCGTGAAGTTGTAGAGATTGCGCTCCTGCACCCAGCCGCGCCAGTCGTCAGCCGTAATCTTATTCGGGAAGTTGAACGCTGGCTGCGCGGGCTGCAAGACGGGTACGGGCGCGGTCTCGTCCACCACGCGCGCGATGGACGTGCTGCCGTTCTGGGCTTTCACTTCCTGTTGCGCGGGGAACGGCGGCAAGTTCAGCCGCGCGTAATCGGGCCGCTGATACTGCACGATGAGCGCGCCGCCCTGCTGCATGAACTCAAACAGGCGTTGATTGTTGGCCACGAAATCGGGCCGCGCCTGCGACGCGCGGATGCCCACAACGATGGTATCGAAGCGCGTGAGATCGCCCGCCGCCAAATCCTGTTCATTCAGCATCGTCACCTTCAACCCCATCCGCTCAATCGCCTGCGGCACTTCGTCGCCACTGCCCATGACGTAGCCGACGCGCACCGGCGCGACCTTGAGATCGAAGACGCGCACGGTGGCGTCTGTGCCGGTGTAGTAGCGATGCAGTTGGATGTGCGGGTAACTAAGCGTGTGCTGACTCATGTAAAACCAGCGCGAGGGGCCGGAGCGAGCGAGGGCGTAGAAGGAGGAGGCCGTGCTCGCGTCCAAGTGGTACGTGCCGGGCTTGAGGGCCGGCGGGGGGGAAAGCTTGAACTTCATCGTGGCGCGCTCGCCCGGCCGTGTAAAGCGGTAGCCGGTCGCCTCCGGGACTTTGCGCCACGGGCGTGGCTCAAGCGGCTGGCGCGGCCCCGCACCGCCCGTCACAATCGCTTCGCCATCGCTCTCGGTCGTGCGCCGCACGTTGTTCGTTAACTGCACCGTAAAGTCTAACGCCGCCGGTCGCCTGCTGATCGAGCGCGGCAGGATTACCAACTTCGGCTCAAGCTGCACGTCTAGTTCCGGCACGACGTTCAACTCGCGCCGCACCTCGCCGCGCACGCCGTCGAGCGCGCGATATTCGACGGGCGACGTGACGACGAAGGGCCCGCCCGCATCAAGCGTCGCTTCGCCGCTCAACAACGCGGGCGCGAAGGGGAGCGTCTGCGGATCGTCTTTCGCCCACTCGTACATGTCGCCTTTGCGTGGACGCTGCAACCAGTAAGGTTGCGTGGGCGGCGCGTCCAGAGGCACGGTCACGCGGAAGTAAGCGACCGTCTGCGGCGTCTCGCGGCCGACGCCGAGCGCGTCGTTCTTCTGCGGCGCGGCAATGCGCTCGACTTGCCAACCGGCGGGCGCACGCAAGTTCAATTCACGCACACGCCCCAGACGCTCATCACCCACGAACGCGCGCACCGCGACGTTGCACGAATCGCCGGGCGCGACCGTCTCTGTGTCCACCAGCGCATCCACGCGCACGCCCGTCGCCAATCGTAGCGCATCGGCGAACTCGCGCTCTTTCCGCGCGAGCAGCAAATCGGCCTCGAAGCGTGCGTCCGTCTGGCCGTCGAGTTTGTTGATAGTGGCCCGCGCTTGCCGCGTGTGCATCAGACCACCCGTGAGCGCGGCGATAACGGTGCGCGGGTCGAGCGCGTTGAAATGCTCTTGCGCGGCGGTCGCGTCGCGTTCGATGGCGGCGAGTTCTTTGTTCAATTCATCGTCGCGCAACCCTGTAAGCCGCGCGATGCCACGGATGCTCGTGTCCACGCCGTCGAAGACTGACTGCTCGCGCGGCTCGTGCTGCATCCCGTCGGGCATGCGCTCG
>JANMAD010000599.1:0-4521 GCA_031359515.1 Acidobacteriota bacterium
CAGTCCGGCGGCGGCGGTGGTATAGATGCGCGCGTAGCAGCCGGCTTCGACCACCTGTCTGTCCCAGCGCGGCGCGGTGTCCCACGTGTAGCGATCCTTCCAACTCTCCTTCGACGGTTTCGGGATCGTCTCTTTATTCCAAGGGTGGTTGGGCGAAAGCGGCGCGCCCAACGGGTCTGTCATGTAGCGCTGCTGTTTGCCGTTCTGATTCCAGTCCTCGTAGTAAGAGTGCTCGACGAACTCTTCGAGACCAAGATTGATTTGCTGGAGCTTCGTCGTGACCAGCTTGCCGTCAATGACGACGCCCGGTGTCGCCCAACGCTTCTCGCCCCATTCGCTGCAACGCGCGTAAGATGCGTCGTAAGAAATCTCGTCGTCCCACATCCCCAAGTCAATCAAGTTTGCCGGCAGCGCGCCGACCTTTTTGTATGCGGGATTGTACTCGTAGAAGAACTCCGTCAAATCGTCCCAGAGCAAAATCATCCGCTTCGTCCAGTCGATCATCTTTTGCAGTCTGGTGTACGTTTCGTTGAAATCGGTGATCGTCACTGTACTCGACATCCCGCCGGGCACGACTGTTTGCGGGTGCGGATACTTACCGAAGAGTACCGAGTAAGCTTCACGCGGCACGCGGGTCATTTTCAAACCATCAAGGTAGAGTTTGCCGGAGAGTGGATTCAGCCCTTTCATAATGTCGCCGATGGTCGTGAACTGATGCACTTCGGCGTTGGGCGCTTCCGTCACTTTCGCCCTCTCCCACATCGCGGGGTTGGTCGCTTCGACGACCACTTGTGAGTAATCGGGGCCGGCGAGCAGAAACAGATGCAGCGGGTGGTCGTACAGAAAATCGAGTGCGAGCGCGAGATTCCGCAAGACGGTGCCAAGCGGCGGCGGCGAGATGCCGAAGGCCATTTCAATCGCTTCGCAAGCGGCGGTCGAGTGGACGCCGCCGCAGACGCCGCACGCGCGGCTTGAGATATAGATCGCGTCGCGCGGGTCGCGCCCCTTCAAGATCACTTCGTAACCGCGAAAGAGTGTCGCCACCGAGTTGGCTTCCAGAAACTTGCGCTCTTTTAAATCCGCAATCGCGTGGAACGAGAGCGCACCCGCGACGCGCGTCACCGGAGAGATCGAGACATCTTTGACGTGCCCGTTGCGCACCATCATCTCTTTCAGCTTATCGCGGTTGATTTCACCTCGTTGGTAGCCGTAAGGATCAACCACGCCGCCCTTTAGTTGCGCGTTGCCCTGAGCGTCAAATTCAACCGGAAGGTTCTTAAAGCACATCGGATCAGCTTCTCCTCAACACGGTTTCCCAGCCAACATCCAATTAGAGTTGCCCGCGCTTCGCAGCTTCCTTCGCGCGCTCGGCAGGCAACACTTGATAATCCTTGCCGTAAACTCTCTCCGGCAGCGATTGATAGCCCGGCGGGAATTTTTTCTGTGTGTCGCGTTCGGGACGTTTCCCGCCTTGAAACTGCATCGCCTCGTAGAAGACTTCGAGAATCTTGTGCGTGATTGAAGTGCCGCCTTTCTCCATCGCCCACCCCGTAGGCACGTGGTCATGCCAGCGTATCTCGCGGTTGCGCTCGCGCTGGCTGATGCGGCGCAACGGGCGAATGATTGAACCCAACAGGCGCGAGGCATTACTGGAGACGAGCGAGCCGGGCGGCGCTTTGTAAAATGGCGAGAACTTGTCGGGGAAACCGGGCATCGTGCAGCCGATGCAGGGCGCGCCCGAATTCATGCATCCGCCCATATGGGAGATAGCCCCCTTCTCCGTGATGTTGCATTGGACGACCGGACCCCAACAGCCGATCTCCACCAGACATTCTTTGTCGCCGTACTCTTTCGCGAAAGTTCCTTCCTCGTAGAAACCGGCGCGGACGCAGTGCGTATGCACCGTCTCGGAGAACTGCCAAGCCGGACGACCGAGTTCATCGAATTCCGGCAGCGGCCCCAAGCCTTGCAGGAAGAGCAGAATCGCTTGGACGGCGTCGGTAAAGTTATCGCCCACCGGCGCGCAGCCCGGAATATTGATGACAGGCAAACCGAGCGCGCTGCGATAATCGCCGCCGAGAAAATCCATCACGCTCATCGAGCCGGTGATGTTGCCGTAAGCTGCCGGGATGCCGCCCCACGTCGCACACGTCCCGACGGCGATCACCGCCGCCGCGCCCGGCGCAAGCCGCTTCACCCACTCTGCGGTAGATACTCTTTGCCGCTCTTCGCTTCCCGCCCAGAGCGGCAGCGAACCACTGGCCGAGAACGGCTCGCAGCCCGCGGTTAATCTCTCATCGGCAATCGAGCCTTCATATGCGACGACATACGGAGCGTCGAGTTTGCCCTGCACCGCCTTCTCTAGCGAGACGGTGAAATGGTCGCCCGATTCCAGTGTCAGCACAGTGTGGTGCAGGACAACGAGCGGAACGCCCGGTATCGAGCCGGTCAACAAATCTTCGAGCGCAGGCTCGGTTGCGCCGCTGACGGAGACGGTACAACCGTCGCAACTCATCCCGGCGAGCCAGAAGACATAGACACGCTCAAGCGGGCCGAGACTAATCATGGTCTTGCCCTGCGACTCATGAATGTCTTCGGCTATCTCTTCCATCGTGCGGCGCGCGACGTTGCCGATTTGATCCGGCATTGCCACCGTCGAGGACACATGTTGTTTATGACTTCCCGCTTCGCCGACATGTTTCTCAGGAATCTCGCCCATGAAATTATTTCCCCCTTACCGCCCGACGTTGCTTATCCTCTGAGCAACGCTTCGCCCACCGTGCCCACGTTTGCGTCCACATTGGTGAAGTGCGCCGCGACAGATTCCAGTCCGCCCGCGAGCGCGGTCAGTCCGCCGTTGAGCGTCTCCACCCCACCGAGCATCTCCGTCTCCTTCTCAATCGCGCGCACGCCCCAGTTGATCTTCTCGATGTACTTCCGCACCGATTGGAGCGTCCGCAAAATCAGAAACAGGGATACGACGAGCGCGATCAATAAACTCGCCGCGAGCAGCGCCGTCAGGATCGTCAGCAGTAATGTCATCTTACGATCTCCTTTCGGCGAGCGCGCGACCGACACCGCCCAGCTTTTCGGCGACGGAGTTGGAGCCTGCTTCAATCGCGCCCGCAGCGGCGAGAATTCTTCCTGCCACGCCCGTCGTCGCTTCGAGCTTGCTGATCAGCGCGGTGTTGTTCTTGATCCCGCGCGCGGCGGCGAGCGTCGTGCCCGCAAGGTTCAGGATGTCTTGCTCGGTGCGGACAATCATGAACACCAGCTTGAGTATCCAGAGCGTCAGCAAGAGCGCGACGACGAGCGTGACTGACCAAACGACGATGATTGCGGTTTCCACTGTCTCGCCTCCTTACTTCAACTCACAGTTTCGCCGATCCCCAAATGTGCCGCGACGGCATTCAGGCTGTCGTCAACGCTGGCCAGGTGTCCATCGACCAGCCCCAACCCCTCGCCGACGCTCACCAGCCCACCGTTGATCGCCTCGACGTGCCCCTTCAGCGGCGCGGTGTTTTGCTCCGCCTCGGCGAGTGCCGCTTTGACGGCTGCGAGCGCGCTGCCAATGCGCCACAGATAGACGAAGATTGTGATCAGGCTGATGGCGAGCGCCACAACCAGCACGACGAGATAGATGACTGAGAGCCACGTGAGCAGTCGCATCTGTTCACCTCTTCTGACCGAGCGCGGCGGCGAGCGCGCCGATGGTGTTGTCGATGGACGCCGCCCGCTTGTCGATGGACTGCGCGCCTTCGAGTATCTGACCGGCGACCCGGTTGGTCACGTTCAGCATCCAGATCGAGACGGTGTTGCCCGCGATCTGTTTGCCCGCGTCCCAGATATTGCTCGCGTTCTTGTTCACGCGGTTGGCCGCCGCGATCAGCATGATGAGCAGAACCGCGACGATGACGATGACAACCGCGCCCGCGATGAGCGAGTAAGTCCAGATCGTCATCGTGTCCATATTCTCGAACATCTTATTTCCCTCCTGCTCCGTCAGCCTTGACTGCGAATTCGTGTTGGAGAAAATCCGCCACGCGCGATAACTCCGCGACGATGGGCGAGGTCACGTCGTAATCAATCACCGCGCGGCCCGTCCGGTCGGCCTCGGTCACGTTCTCGTCGAACGGCACGGCGGCGATCAGTTCTAGGTCGTGATTGCGGCAGTAAGCCCTGACGGCTTCTTCGTCCTGCAGGCTGCGGAGTTTGTTGCCGATGCCGTAGATGCGTTTGAGGCCCAACTCGCGCGCGAGCGGCACGGTGCGCCCGGCGGTCTCCATCGAACGATAGTAAGGCTCAAGCACGACGAGCAGCGCGTCAACGTATCTGAGCGTACCCCGGCTCAGGTGCTCGATGGAAGCTTCCATGTCCATCACGGTCACGCTCTCTGTGCTATTGACGATTTCACCGACGAGGCTGCGCACGGCAGCATGTGCACTGCACAGTCAACCCGCGCCCGCGTGATCCACGCGCGTGCCGACCAGCACCGTCACGCCGTCAGGAGCCTTCAGCCCG
>JANMAD010000643.1:0-10490 GCA_031359515.1 Acidobacteriota bacterium
CGCATGCGCGCCGGCCAGCAATTGCTCGAAGTTCTCGTAGCCGATGGCGATGGCAATGGAGAGACCGATCGCGCTCCAGAGCGAGTATCGGCCGCCGACCCAGTCCCAGAACTCGAACATGTTCTTCGTATCAATGCCGAACTTGGATACCTCGCTCGCGTTAGTTGAGAGCGCGACGAAGTGTTTCGCAATCGCGGTCTCATCCTTTGCCGTCTTGAGAAACCAATCGCGCGCCGAGTGCGCGTTCGTGATCGTCTCCTGCGTGGTGAAAGTTTTGGAGGCGACGATGAAAAGGGTCGTTTCGGGATCGAGTTCTTTGACGGTCTCCGCGATGTGCGTGCCGTCAATGTTGGAGACGAAATGCACGCGCAAGTCAGGGCTGGCATAGGGCTTGAGCGCTTCGGTCGCCATCACGGGGCCGAGGTCTGAGCCGCCGATACCGATGTTCACCACGTCTGTGATGCGTTTGCCCGTATAGCCCGTCCACGCGCCGCCGCGCACGGCTTCGGTGAACTCGCGTATGTGCTGAAGCACCGCGTTCACTTCCGGCATCACGTCCGCACCGTCAACATTGATCGGGCGATTCGAGCGATTACGCAGGGCGACGTGCAGCACGGCGCGATCCTCTGTGATGTTGATCTTCTCCCCATTGAAAGTGCGCTCGATCCAGTCGCTCAAGTTCGCTTGCCGCGCGAGGTCGAAGAGCAGGCGCATGGTGTCCGCGATGATGCGGTTCTTTGAATAGTCGAGCAGGATGTCTTGGAAACTGACTGAGAAGCGCGTGAATCTTTCCGCGTCTTCCTTGAATAGATCGCGCATGTGGCGCGGGGCCATCTCGTCATAGTGCGCGGCAAGCGCTTGCCACGCCGGGGTCTGGGTCAGGGTCGTCATCGAAGTCTCCTTCAAACGTTTGCGAAATCGGGGTCGAGCCAACCGGTTAAGGGCGTGCCAAGTTATTGCAGGAACGCAGCAGTGTCAATAATTATTCGCGCACACTGTTAATCTTTGGGCGGGCCACGACCTTTGCCGCCACCGCCCCGTGTGCGCGAAACTCTTGTCTAACGGCGCGGCGCGCAGCTATCTTGCGTCACACATCAACACGCCACGGAACGACAGGAAGGGCGCAAAGGATAGCAAGGTTTCCTTTGCGCCCTTCCTGACTTTGTGGTTGTCGGTCAGTACATAGTGCGGCGGCAGTGTGTCACGCACGACTGCCGCCGCGCTCCGCATTGCCGCCTCTTTGCTACCTCTTAGCTGCCGCTAAGGTTCTACTTGCGATCCTTACCATGTCGCCGCAAGTAGTCTTGATAAGCCAGCCGCTTCCGGCTCATCTTGTCCTGCGTGCGGTCGCGCAGAGAGCTTTCCAAATCTTCAAGCTGCGCGCTCTCGGCCGCATACAATGGCGCGCTGGCGACGGGCGCGCTCTGGCCCAACGTCATCGTGGCATGACTGGCGCGGCCAAGCGCCGCCTGCGCTTGCACGTAATCGCCAACGTCCATGTGCCGAATGGCTTCGCGCCGCGCCCGCGCGTTCATCAAAAACTGCACGGCGCGCGTGACATCCTCGTTGACCGGCAATTCGTTGACCATCGCCTCCGGCGCGAACTCCAGTTCGCACGCGACCCGCAACACTTCGGCGGCACGCAACTCTTGCGGCGTATAGCCGAGTTTCAGATCGAGCAGGCGACTCTTTGTGCCCGCCGCTTGCGCCGGCACGCGCAGCCGCACCAATACGTCGAGCGGCGCGCCCGCTTGCATGTTCGGCAACTGATACCGGCCCGTCTCGGTCAACTCGAAATCGTTGAGCAAGTCCGACAGCTTCAGACCATCAGCAGGCACTAGACCAAGCGTGACCGTGTGCGCAACTTGCGCGATCAAGCCCTCAAGCTCGACGGCGAAGATGCGTTGCATGTCGGCGGGCTGCTCGACGTGCCAGGCGTTGCCGCCCGCTGCCTGCGCCATCGGCAGGAGCAAGTCTTCATAGAAGTCCGCGCCAATGCCGATGGTTGAAGTGGAGACGCCGCGTGTGGCGAGGCCGCGCGCTTGATCGATGATTCGATCAGGATTCGTCTCGCCCACGTTGGCCAGCCCGTCCGTGATCAGCAACACGCGATTGATCGCGCCCGTGAGTAGATGTTCGCTGACCTGTATGCCGCCGCGCACCCACGCCTCGTGCAGCGCTGTCGTGCCGCGCGCGAAGACTTCCGCGAGCCGGCTCTGCAACTCTTCCTTACGCGCGGCTGTTTGACTCGGAATGAGCAGTTCGATCTGATCGTCGAAGACGACGACGCTGACGCGGTCGGTCGGCAGTAACTGTGCGATGCAATACTGCGCCGCCTCGCACGCACGCGCCATCTTCTCGCCCTGCATCGAGCCGGAGCGATCCAGCACCAGCCCAAGATTGAGCGGCGGGCGCGCTGCGACTGTCGCTTGCGCTGCGGCCGGCGGCGTGATGCGTATGAGCAGATCGATTGTCTGTTCGCGGTCAGCGATCAGCTTGGCGCGCTCGGTGATGAACTCGACCTGCGGTGTGGTTGAAGCCATGATCTTTTATTTCCTCACTTTCCCCTCAACTTCCGACTGTAGATCTCGACAGCGCGCAGGACGGCGGCCGCGAGCCGGCGAAAACTTTTCGCCGCCGCCGGCGGCTGATATGCGCTGTGTATGTGCAACTCAAGTCCCGGCTCAAGCTCGACCCGCTCCCACGTGCCGACGGTTTGCTGCGGCGCGGCGGCGAGCGGCGCGGCGGCTGTTTGCGCTTTGCGCTGTGGCGCGCTCATAGACAGACGCGCGGCCGGCGGGGGCGGCGCGGACGTGGGGCGCGTCTGCGTGAGCAGTGTTTCGAGATAACTGAGCGCGGCGTTCTTGTCGGCAGGCTTAGCGTCCACGCCGAGCAGACGCTCCAACTCGCGCTCGCCCCGCCCTTCAACCAAATCACGAATCTTGCGGATTGGCAGATGCTGCGCTTGCAGATGCTTGACTACGAGCAGTTGAAGCAGATGCAGATAACCAAAGACCGAAGCAGTGCCCTGCTTCTCTTCTGCCGGCGCGAGCAGCCCTTCCGCCTGGTAGTAACGCACGGTGCGCTCATCCGGCACGCCACTAACCGTGCCTCGCTCCTGCAATGGGCCAGTCTCCGCCAACACGCGCGCTGCCACGTCGGCTAACTCCGCCACGCCCACGAACTTCATCTGCCGCAATCGCTCAAGTCTGCCCTTCATGGCACACATATACACCAACCAGCAAATACTGTCAACAGTATTTATAGAACAGACCGCCACTTTAGATTAGTGGGAGAGTTGAGCTTATTTGCCCGCTTCGATCATGATTTCGTCAATGAAGATGAAGGCATCGCCGCCCGCGCCGAGATGCCAGGCGGGCAGTTTGCCGTAGTTGGAGGCTTTGATGCGCACGTAGCGCGCCCGTTGCGGTGAGATGTTACGGGTGAAGTCTTTGATAACCTCGTCGTAGCTGTCAGCGGGCACGTCGTTCGGGATAGAAAGTGCTGGCGTGAACGTGCGTCCGTCGTGCGACAACTCGAAGTCCACGCGGGTTGGCATGAAAATCCATGAACGGATGTTCTGCAAGAAGCCTGCGCCCAGACGGGACACGGTCTCTTCTTGGCCTAGATCAATGACGGCCGCGAAATCCTGTCCTTGATAGCCCTGCCATGCGCCTGCGCTAAAATTTTTGCCGCCGCGCACGCCGTCAATCAGCCCTTGCGCGCCGCCCGCCGTGTATTGCCGGTTGTACTGCGCGGTCAGCTCGATGCCCCAGTTGTGCGGCAGCTTATGAAACGTGGCTACGACTGTCTGGCTGCGCTCACCATGATTTGCGACGGCGACCGATTTTATGGTCGTCGTATGCTCAATGAAAAAAGGATTGTTGTAGAGTTGCGCGGCCGGCCCCGGCTCTGTGCCGTCGGTGGTGTAGTACAACTTCATTGCAGGCTGCGCAGCCAGCAAGCTCACTTCCAATTGATCACCGAAGGTTTGGCTAGCGGACTTAAACACAGGCGGTGGAATGATCTTGTCGTCAAGGATAGCTGAGGTAGGCGCGTCCCCCGCCCCTGTGCCCCACGCGCGCTGCGGGCGCGCACCCATCCGAAAAACAAGCTCGCCACCGTTCATCACATCACGGTGCGTGAAATAGGCTTTGCTGTATGGTCGGCCGTTGAGCGTGGCGGACTGGATATAAACATTCTGCGGCGTTGCATTATGCGCTTTTATACTGAAGGTGCGCCCGTTCTCAAGTTGAAAGCGGACTGCGGGAAAGAGCGGGCTACCGATAGCGTAGATGGGCGAGCCGGGCGTGACCTGATAGAAGCCCGCCGCGCTGAGGACATACCACGCGGACATCTGCCCGCAATCCTCATTACCTATCAGACCGTCCGGCTGCGGCTTATAAAATTCGTCCATGATCTGCCGCACACGCGCCTGGGTCTGCCAGGGCTGGCCCACATAATCGTAGAGGTAAGCCATGTGATGGCTCGGCTCATTGCCATGCGCGTATTGACCGATGAGACCGGTGATGTCCGCCTGTTCACGGCCGGTGGTTTTACTCTCAGTGGTAAATAATTCGTCGAGCTTGCGTGCGAACTGCGCTTTACCGCCAAACAGTTCGATGAGACCGCTAATGTCCTGCGGCGCGAAAAATGTATATTGCCAAGCGTTCGCCTCTGTGAAATTAAAAGTCACTTCGCGTGGGTCGAAGGGCGCAACCCAGCCGCCATTTTGGCGGGGGCGCGCGAAGGACGTGGCTGGATCAAACACGTCTTTGTAATACTGCGCGCGGCGGATGAAGCGCGCGTAATCATCCTGCTTACCCAGCAGTGCCGCCATCTGCGCGATGCACCAATCGTCATAGGCGTATTCGAGCGTTTTAGACACAGACTCAGGCTCATCTTCCATGCTGATGTAGCCGCGTCGCTTGTAGGCCGCCAAACCGAAATGCTCCATCTCCGCGCTGTGCTTCATCGCCGTGAAGGCTTTGTTACGGTCGAAGCCGCCGATGCCTTTGCGCGCGGCGTCGGCGATGACGGAGACAGCGTGGTAGCCGATCATGCACTCGGTCTCGTTGCCCGCCAGTTCCCAGACGGGCAGCCGGCCGCCTTCGTCATATTGCGCAAGAAACGTGTTGATAAAATCATGCGTGCGTTTCTGCTCGATGATGGTGTAGAGCGGATGCGCGGCGCGGAAGGTGTCCCAGAGCGAGAAGACCGTGTAGTTGGCGAAGCCGCGCGCTGTGTGTGTCTTCAGATCGCGGCCACGATAACGCCCGTCTGCATCCATAAACAGATTCGGCGCGATCATCGTGTGATAGAGTGCGGTATAAAAAGTGCGCAGTTGCGCCTCAGTCCCGCCAGAAACTTGAATCTTGTTTAGTTCCCTGTTCCACGCAGCGGCAGCGTCTTGTTGCACCCGCGCGAAATTCCAGTGCGGCAATTCGGCCGCGAGATTCTTGCGTGCGCCGGCAATATCTACAGCTGAGATAGCGACCTTGACTAAGAGCGGCGCGCCGCTTTGTGTGCCGAAGCGGAAAAATGCTTTGATGTTCGTGCCGCGCGCATCGCTAAGGCCGATTTTTAATTGATCGTCGAGGGCGATGCCATACTCTGTGACCGGCTGCGAGAACTCGGCGACGAAGTACACAACCTGATCGCGCGCCCAAGCGTCCGATCTGCGGAAGCCTTCAATCCGGGTGGGACTGACGATGCGTAGCGCGGAATCGAGTACCTTGTCCCGATGTGCCAGATCGAGAATGACGTTGGCTTGATCGGTCGCGGGATACGTGTAGCGGTGAAACCCGACGCGATCTGTTGCTGTTAACTCGGCAAAAATTTGGTCATCTTCAAGCTTGACCGCGTAGTAACCGGGCCGCGCCTTCTCACGTTGGTGACTGAACTTGGAAGCGTAACCGTTAACAGTCTTATCTCCGCCTGCCGCGCGGATAGAAACCTCACCGACGGTAGGCATAAGCAGAATGTCGCCATAGTCGGACACGCCCGTGCCGCTCAGATGCGTGTGGCTGAAGCCGTAAATAATTTGATCCGAGTAGTGATAACCGGAGCAGCCGTCCCAGCCGGTCAAGCGTGTGTCGGGACTGAGTTGCACCATGCCGAACGGGCGGGCCGCCCCCGGAAAAGTGTGCCCGTGACCGCCCGTGCCGACAAACGGATCGACGAACTTGGTCAGTTCGCGTTGCGCCGAGACGGACGTTACGAGCAATAACAGGATCAATAAACCGTTGAAGAGCTTCATAACTGTCTTACATGATCGCAGGTTCATTGTTCTAGCCTTCTCTGTTCTGCGCTGAGCAATTCTTCAGCTAGCGCCAGCACTGTCGTGGCGTCTTCAATTGAAAGGCAGCCACCAGCTTCGGTACTTAGCGCAGCGATAGTTAGTGCAAACGCCTGGCCATGTATCTCACGCATCGCAAGGCACGTCGAGGCCAACTCTTCAAGCTCTGCGGCTCCAAGCGGCTGCGCTTCGAGTTTTGATTCATGCTGTTGCTGGACTTCAGCACCCGCCGGCGTGCGGGTCGGCTTAGCTTTGATCAAGCCGTTCTGCCTGAGCAAGTTGTAGGCTTCGCGTTGCGCCACCCGCGCCGCTTTTGGCAAGCCATGTTTCTCCAACCACTCGCGCGTCCGTTCATGCTCACGCCGGGCTATGCTGGCGGCGACCGTCGTGAGCGCCGGTTCCAATTGCTGCTGCAAACGGCGAGCAAGGACGTTTAGCACAGCCGGCTCGACTGATCCCACAGATAGCCTGCTTGCATCATTCCTGCGCCCAGATTCAGTCGGAGTTACCTGCTCTCTCCGCTGCGCGGGTGTGTGTGCTTGCCAATTTGCATCGTGGTTGTCGCTTGTGCCCGCGCCGCTGTTTGGCGCGGACGGATCATAATTTGAATCTAAAGTTTCTAAGACAGCGAAGCTGTCATTAAAGGCTGCTTCATCCGGTGAAGTACGAGCTGCAAGCCTTGAAGCAGGAGCGAAGGGTAAAATTTTTTCACCGCGCGAGTCGTCCCGCATACCGATGGAAGCGACCGCGCGATTGAGAAAGATACGCACGCCCACGCCGTTCTTGCCCGCGAAATAACCGATGATGCCCTGATTGTGTAGCCACGTGAGGGCCTTATTCGCCGTCGCACTTGCCACACCAAGTGTTTCACACAATATCACCCATGCCGTCGCCATCTGCCCGTTCCGCTCCTCCGCTGTGAAGCGCAGCACTCCCGCCCGCTCATGGTACTGTGCCGGGGCACTCACCAGCCGGAGATAAATCTTGCTCATGAGCGGCGTAACCTTATCCGCCTCTGGCGAAGTAAGCACGGCGATAATCTCGTCATCGAGTTGGCGAAAGTTCTTGCGGTACTCATGTGCCGCGAGTTGAGTCCGGCGGACAAATCGTTGCGCCGAAGTTGCTTGTGTAAGCATTGGCTTAACCTATTCAAACAAGATGCTTGACGAAGACGGCCTACACGCATACAATCGTGTCTGTCTTCGGACACAAAAAGACTGGCTCGCTGACGTAGCGAGAAGTTCATCTGCCCTGAAGCGTTAAGGTTGGTCGCCGGTAGCTTCAGGGCAGATTCCTTTGTTGTTCACTCCGGCGCAAGCAATCTCAACCTGCGCCTATCTCAATAATTTCTACCCGTTCCAACTAAAAGCTGTGTTCGTCAATGCGACGAGTTATGCAGCATGGCGCAGAGCCTTGTATCCGTGCCCTGTCTCAACCTGCCGCACCTTACTAACACGAGCAAATGAATCTGACAATCCGGAACAATTTTTACCGTGGTTAAATCCACCGTGGTGTAATTTACCGGGGTATTATTTACCAGGGTAAGAATTACCAGGGTAGATTTTACCGGGGGTAGGAATTACCGGGGTTGGCGTCGCTTTGTCTTGGGGAAATAATGGGAAGCGATGTAAAAATAGTTGACAGGATGTAAAAGGGACTTTATTGTTTTATCGCAATCAGTCTTCACCGGAGGTGATAACTCGTGATGAGCGAAGCATTCCCAGCTAGAGAGTGGATGACGACCACGGAGGCGACCGTCTATCTTGGCGTTTCCACAAAGACGATGACGAGGTTAATCCGCGAAGGAGTGATCCAGACGCATAACCACCCATTAGATCGACGAAAAAAACTTGTTAAGTTCGCCGATGTTGCTTCGCTAAAGCAAGCAGCGCAACGGCTGGCGGCTTAAGCACTCTTGACCCTTTGGCGGGAGGGTACGTATGCGAAAGACAATCACTATAGCAATCGCTAATCAAAAGGGCGGCGTCGGCAAGACAACCACGGCGGTCAATCTGGCCGCCGCACTCGCACAAGCCGGTTATGATGTGGCGCTGATTGACTGTGACCCACAGGCCCACGCCTCAACTTTCGTCTATGATCGAGAGAAGGCGGAGGTCACGCTCACCGACGTTATCTGCACGCGCTGGAATCACGGACAGCCGGGACGGGCGTCGCGCCTGCCGTTCGAAGATATCCGCAGTGCTGTTTACCAGACCGCATTTCCGCGCTTGGATATTGTGCCTTCGAATCTAGGGATGGCGGCATTTGATCGCGACACGGCACAGGCGATTGATCGGCTGGAGGAGTCGTTACGCGACATCGCTGAGCACTACGATTTCATGATAATTGATTGCCCGCCGAACTTGGGTTTGCTATTCACGGCAGCACTTAAAGCGGCGGAACACGTGATTGTTCCAATCGCCGCCCAGTATTTGCCGCTCGAAGGTGTTGGCGATCTGCTTTTGAGCTTGGATGAGTTAATCGCTCGGCGCAAACTGAATATCTTAGGTGCATTGATCACGCTATTCGATCCGCGCACAAACCTGTCGCGCAACGCGGTTGAGGCCGTTCGCCAAGACCAGACGCTAGGCACAAAGGTGTTTGAAACCTTCATTACGATCAATACTAAACTGGCGGAAGCGCCGGCCTATCACGTGCCGATCTACGCCTATCAGGAACAGTCGGCCGGCTCGACCCGCGCCATTCAACAGTTCGACGAAGTGGCAATTGAAGTGCTTGAACGGTTAAACCTACCTGCGCGTAAGAAAGATGATAAACGTTCGATTCGTGTCGCCAAGTAAGTAGTATGCGCTGAGATTCAATAATGAATAAGCAGACGAAAAGCAAAGAGGAACCGCGGCGTGTGGGGCCTAAGTTTGCGCGCAATGTGATCCCTGAGGGCTTCCAGATTCGCCGCCCCACCTCGCCCATGGCGGAATTGCTCAATGAAGCCAGCCGGGAGAGGGAAGTGCCCGGCGTTGCGCCTGAGCGGAAATTAACCCCGGTAAAATCTACCCCGGTAAAATCTACCCCGGTAGAAGTTTCCGGGGTTAGTCTCGCACACGAAGCGCAATTAATGGAGGGGAAATCGCTCCCAACGTTAGAAGTCTTTATTGATCTTATTTTGCCGCGTTTTCCGCCCGCACGGCAATCGGTCTTATTACGCCTGTTCCGTTGGAGCCAAGGTTCGGAGCGAGAGATTATCGTAAGTACCCCGAAGCTTGCGGCCAAGGCCAATATGGACGAGAAGTCTTGTCGCATGCATCTGCACGCATTAATCGCTGAAGGCTTTTTAACACGCGCAATGGATGGTGAGCAGATCGCTAGATTTGGCGGCAGCAACAAAACCGCGCGCGGACTATTGTTGCAGCTTTCTGCGCAAGCTTTCCGTGAACTTCTTGACTAAACCTACCAATGGCGAAGGGTGAAACCTTTCCTGAGTATAGTTAGAATAGCCACTTGCTCTATCTAGATCTTAAGCTTGGGTGCGCCTTGCTGTTCCTTTCGCCGTTGAATTCTACTTAATACTGCCATAATCGGCTCACTCACTTTTAGTAGTTCTTCGACCTCTTCCTCTGTTACGTCTGCTCGGCGAATCTCGCGAAAAGCGAACCCAAGCTGCTTGAGTTGCTCCCAGAACAGATGCGTCGGGTCATAAGGATCGAAATCCTCCAAGTTTGCCGCCGCAATCTCCGCTGTACCTCTTCACATCGATTGCTAAAGTTGGCTTTAGAACAAGCATGGCCGTTTTCCCACCAACTTCAACCTCAGTAACTGTTTAGCTGGTTCGTTATGATTGAACTGGATTTGCAGATCGTTTACGAAGAAGCCTGAGAATGCCCCACTGCTTGCGGTGGGGATGAATCAGGCATCGCGCTTGGGTTTCCAAATGTACCTCGACAGATCGTTTACCAAAGTGAGGTAGACTGTTTAGATTGCTCTAGATGGAGAGAAGCGTACTGCCTTCAACAAGTTAATAGGGAAGTGAGGTCCCCATTCTGTTATCACATCGTTTACTGAAAAAGATTTGATTTGCTCCTCAATTATCAGATCGTTTACCAAAGTGGTGGCTTGCTTCTGACCTCTTAATAATAAGGACAGATGTGCCGCCTCGGTCTCTGATTCCGTCCCGACTTGACCTTCCATTTCTTCTCACCAGCTCAAAAACAAGCCACTAAAAAGAGTCTGCTCA
>JANMAD010000654.1:0-5391 GCA_031359515.1 Acidobacteriota bacterium
TGTTCGTGCGTGCGCTCACACGTGCGCGCATGATCTTCCCCGGCGCGCAACCCGAACAGGTCTATACCGTCACGCTCGATCCGCACCTCTTGGGCTACGACGATGCGCGCAGCGCAGAATTTTACCGGCAACTGTTGGAGCGCGTGGCGGCGTTGCCCGGCGTCGAGCGCGCGGCCCTCGCTAACGGCATCCCCGTCGGCAACGGCTACGGCATGACCGCCTACGACATCAACGAGCAGCCCACGGAGGTCGGCAGCAATAACGTGTCGCCGGCCTACTTCGAGACGATGCGTATTCCGTTGCTGCGCGGGCGCGGCTTCACCGCCGCAGATCAGAGCAGCACGGCCAACGTCGCGATCATTGATGCCACGCTGGCCAGCCGTTTCTTCGCAGGGCGCGATCCCTTGGGTCAATACATCCTCGCCGACGTTGCGCCCAACAAACCGAAGCAGCGCGTCGAGATCGTCGGCGTAGTGCGCGGCGGCGCAAACCTGAACCTCGGCTGGCAGCCGAACTTCTTCGTCTACCGGCCGCTCGGCACGAATGGGCCGACGCGCCTGCTCCTGCACGTGCGTTCAAACGCGCCCGCGCAGGCGACGCTCGCCGCGCTCCGGCATGAGGTGGCGGCGCTCGAACCTGCGCTGCCGTTGATGAACCCGATGCCTTTGACCGAGGCGATGAACACGGCGCTGTTGCCGCAACGGCTCGTCGCAACAATCGCGGGGCTGTTCGGGCTGCTCGGTCTTGCGCTCGCTACGGTCGGCATCTTCGGCCTCGTGAGCTACGCGGTCACGCAGCGCACGCACGAGTTCGGCGTGCGTATCGCGCTCGGCGCGCAAACCGTGGACGTGCTGAAGCTGGTGCTTGGTCAAGGCTTGCGCCTCGCACTCGTCGGTGTCGGGGTGGGTCTCGGCGGCGCGTTTCTGTTGACGCGCTTCCTGACGAGTCTGCTCTTCGGCGTGAGCGCGGTTGACCCTTTGACTTACGCGGGCGTTGCACTGCTGCTCTGCGTGGTGACGCTCGGGGCCTGTTACATCCCGGCGCGACGCGCGACCAAAGTCGATCCGATGGTCGCGCTGCGGTATGAATAAAACAGGGGCAAGTGACGAGTGACAAGTTAATAACTTGTTCCTGCTCGTCACCTGCCACTTGCCACTCGCCACTGCTTTTGGAGGTTGGACTGATGAACACACTCTGGCAAGACGCGCGCTACGGGCTGCGCATGTTGTGGAAGAGTCCGGGCTTTACGCTCGTGGCGGTGCTGGCGTTGGCCTTAGGCATCGGCGCAAACACGGCCATCTTCTCGGTTGTCAACGCGATGCTGTTGCGGCCGTTGCCGTATCAAGACCCTGATAGATTGGTCGTGCTCTGGGAGACGAATCCGAATCTGTCGAGCGTCTTTCTGCGCACGCACAACGAAGCGTCGCCCGCGAACTTCATTGATTGGAAAAAACAGCAGACCGTGTTTGCAGACCTCGCCGCCTTTCGCTACAACGACTACAACCTGACCGGCAGCGGCGACGCGCCCGAACAACTCACGGGCAATCCCGTCACCGCGAATATGTTCGACGTGCTGAAGGTCAAGCCGCTCATCGGGCGCACGTTCCGGCCCGAAGAGAGCGAGCCGCAAAGCGAGCGCGTCGCGGTCTTGAGTTACGGGCTGTGGCAGAAGCGGTTCGGCGGCGATGCCAGTATCGTCGGGCGCACGCTCACGTTGAACGGCAATCCGCACACGGTCGTCGGCGTGATGCCCGCGGGGTTCGAGTTTCCCGCGCCCTTCGCGCAGTTGTGGACGGCGCTCCGCTTCGCCAACGACACGCCGCCTTCGCGCACCGCGCACTTCCTCTACACGCGCGCCCGGCTCAAACCCGGCGTCACCATCCAACAGGCGCAAGCCGAGATGGATACCATCGCGGCGCGGCTGCGCCAGCAGTATCCAGACACGAACGCCGACCGCAACATCCGGCTCGTGTCGCTGCACGAGGACACGATTGCGCGGGCCAAACCGGGCCTGCTCATGTTGCTCGGCGCAGTCGGCTTCGTGCTGTTGATTGCCTGCGCCAATGTCGCCAACCTGATGCTTGCGCGGGCCACTGCGCGCCATAAAGAGATCGCGATCCGCACCGCGCTCGGCGCGGGGCGTTGGCGCATCGTGCGCCAACTGCTGACCGAGAGCGTGCTGTTATCAATCTTCGGCGGCGCGCTCGGCGTGCTGCTCGCGCTCTGGGGTCTCGATTTGCTCATCGCTGCCGTGCCCGGAGAGTTCACCCTCTTCATACATGGTTGGAATCAGGTGCGCCTCGATAAATGGGCGCTCGCCTTCACGCTGCTCATCTCGCTCGTGACCGGCGTGCTGTTTGGGCTTGCGCCCGCGTTGCAGGCGTCGAAGACCGATCTGAATGAGACGCTCAAAGAGGGCGGGCGCTCGTCTGTCGGGCACGCGCGCGGTCGCTTCCGTAGCGCGCTCGTCGTGGCCGAAGTCGCGCTCGCGCTCGTGCTGCTGGTCGGCGCGGGGTTGATGATCAAGAGTTTTCTGCAACTCATAGACGTGCGGCCCGGCTTCGATCCGACTAACGTGATGACGGCGCAGATGTCGCTGCCCGGCACGCGCTATGCGAAGGACGAGCAGGTGATCAGTTTCTACGAACAACTCACGGCGCGGGTGGCGACGCAGCCCGGCGTCGAAGCCGTGGGCACGATTGACATGTTGCCGATGGCCGGCTCCGGCGGCACGACCTCCTTTATCGTTGACGGCCGCCCGCTCGTCAAACCCGGCGCGTATCCGGAAGCCAACGCGCGCACGATTGATCCCGGCTACTTCGGCGCGCTCCGCATTCCCGTCTTGCGGGGACGCAACTTCACCGCGCAAGATCGCGCGGGCACGCCCGGCGTTTGCATCGTCAACGAGACGTTCGCGCACCTCTATTTTCCCGGCGAAGAAGCGGTCGGCAAAATCTTGCGCAACCCGGACGGCATGAACCCCTTCCAGATCGTCGGCGTCGTCGGCGACATCAAGCACTTCGGTCTCGACGACGAGCCGGAGGGCTATCTCTATGCGCCGCAGTTGCAGATGCCGAACAACAGCGTCGCGCTCGTCGTGCGCGCGACGGGCGACCCGACCAACCTGACGGCCATGATCCGGCGTGAAGTGCAGGCGCTCGACAAGGATCAACCGATCTTCGACGTGAAACCGATGGCGCAGCGCATCGGCGAGACCACCACGCCCGCGCGCCTCGGCTCGTTCCTGTTCGGTCTCTTCGCGCTCGTCGCGCTCACGCTCGCCGCCGTCGGCATCTACGGCGTGATGGCCTATTCGGTGACGCAACGCACGCACGAGATCGGCGTCCGCATGGCATTGGGCGCGCAACCGCGCGACGTGTTGCGGCTCGTCGTCGGGCAAGGCATGACGCTCGTCGCTGTCGGCATCGCGCTCGGTCTCGCGGCCTCGTTCGTGCTGATGCGCTGGCTGGCGAGCAAACTGTTTCAGGTTAACCCGGCCGACCCGACGACGTTCGCGGGCGTGGCGTTACTCTTAGCGTTCATCGCGTTCGTGGCCTGCTACGTGCCCGCGCGCCGCGCCACAAAGGTTGATCCGTTGGTCGCGCTCAGGTACGAATAAAACAGTGACGAGTGATGTGTGATGAGTGACGAGTTAAAAATTACTCTTGCTCGTCACTCGTCACTCGTCACTCGGCGCTAGTTGAAAAAAAACGAGGTGACGCGATGGGTACGATGTGGCAAGACGTTCGTTACGGGCTGCGGGTGATCGCGCACAGTCCCGGCTTCACGTTGGTGGCGGTGTTGGCGCTCGCCATCGGCATCGGCGCGAACACGACCATCTTCAGTTTTATCAACGGCCTCGTGCTGCGTCCCATCGCGGGTGTCAGCGCGCCGGCGCAGTTGGTCGGCATCTACACGAGCGATTACAGCAGCAGTCTCTATGGCGGCTCGTCGTATCCCGATTACGTTGACTTCCGCAATGGGGCCGACGCCTTCGCCGGTCTCGCGGCTTACGAGGAGACGGTGCTCAACCTGAGCGGCCCGGAATCGGCGGAGCGCGTGCGCGGCGCATACGTCACCGGCAACTACTTCGACGTGCTGGGCGTGGGCGCGCGTGTGGGGCGCACGTTGCGCGCGGCCGACGATGTGACGCCGGGCGCGCATCCGGTCGTCGTCATCAGTCACGCGCTCTGGCAACGCCGGTTTGGCGCAGACCCCGGCGTGGTCAATCAGACCGTGACGCTCGATGGGCGCGCGTTCACCGTCATCGGCGTCGCGGCGGAGAGTTTTCGCGGGCTGCGTCTGGGCCAGCCGCCGGAGTTTTGGTTGCCGATGATGATGGAGTCGGCGGGGATGCTCGACGGGCGCGGCAATCGCGGCATCGGGATCACGGGGCGACTGCGGCCCGGCGTGCCGCTCGCGCAGGCACAAGCGCAAATCTCGGCCATCGGCGTGCGGTTGGCGAGCAGCTATCCGGAGACGAACATGGGCACGTTGGCACGGCCCCAAGAGCCGCGCCCGATGACGGTTGTGCCCGAAGCGCGCATCGAGCCGGGGGCGCAGAAAGGCGTCGGGGCCGTGTTGGCGTTGCTGCTCGCGGTGGTGGGGCTGGTGCTGTTGATTGCGTGCGCCAACGTGGCGAACCTGTTGCTGGCGCGTGCGTCCGTGCGCCGCCGCGAGATCGCGATCCGGCTCGCGCTCGGCGCAGGCCGTTGGCGTTTGATCAGACAACTGCTGACGGAGAGTTTGTTGCTGGCGCTCATCGGCGGCATGTTGGGCCTGTTGGCGGCGCTGTGGGCGGTCGATCTGATCCCGACCTTCTTTCCGCCGGACGAGGCCGGCGGCATTGATCTCAGTCTGGATTGGCGCGTGCTTGCGTTCACTTGCGCCATCGCCGTGGTGACGGGTCTCATCTTCGGGCTTGCGCCCGCGCTGCAAGCCACGCGCCCCGATCTGACGACCGCGCTCAAGGACGATGCGGGGTTGCAAGGGCAGAGTTTGCGCCGGCTCAGTTTGCGGAGCGCGCTGGTCGTCGCGCAACTCGCGTTGTCGCTCGTGTTGCTGATCGGCGCGGGGTTGTTTCTACGCAGCCTGCAACACGCGCTCACGGTCAATCCCGGATTCGCGCCGCAGAATTTGTTGCTTGCCTCGATAGAGCCGGGCGGCGCGGGCTTGCAGCGCGCACAGTGGCCGGCGTTTTATCAACAAGCGGTTGAGCGGATCGGGAGTCTGCCGGGCGTGCATAATGTCAGCCTGACGCGCGTCGTGCCGATCAGCGGCGGCGGGCAGCGGCGCGGCGTCACGCTCGACGGCTATCAGCCGCAGCCGAACGAGGACACGGAACTGAACACCAACGTGGTCGGCGCGAACTACTTCGAGACCATGGCCATC
>JANMAD010000668.1:0-7398 GCA_031359515.1 Acidobacteriota bacterium
GTTCGTCCAGAAATCAACCATCGTCTCCTGCAACTGCCGTTCGCTATAGACGGCGCGCAGGATGCGTGATGCCTGTAGCTCAGCCGTGATGCGCTGCGGCAACTGCATGCCATGCGCCAACATGTAATCGCGGATCGCCGCGCGCGACTCTTGCTTGTCGGCATCCTGCGCCGCATCTGCATTGGGCATGCCGGCCGCATTCGGCGCGGCTTGATTCGGCAGCGCACCGTCGGTCATCTTCTGCGCATCGCTTGCGGGCGTCGCCTGCGCAGGCGCGCCGTTCTTACGTTGCTCCGCTATGGCCTGCAAATCCGCCGGCAGTTTGCCTTGCCGTTGCAATTGCTTGAGCAATTGACCGGGCTGCGGAAACTTGGCGTACAACTCCGCGTTCGGCATCGTCAGCGTCGTCAGATCGCGCAGCTTCGCTTGCGTCGCCGCGTCGTCGATCCGCTCCGGATGCAGTTGCAGGTCGAGCCAACGCTCAAGCCCCATCTGCCGGGCACGCTCCACGTCGCCGGGCCGCGCACCGAAGCCGAGCCGGTTGAACAGGTGGACGATGCGTTGCTCCTCGCTCAACTTGCGCGCCGCAGGTTTCGTCTCCGCGCTCGCCGCACCGGGCGGCAACGCGCCGGCCACAATCAACACAGCCAGCGCCAGCGCCAGCGCGCGTTGCGTGTATGAATGAATCTGTGTGTGTTTGAGGTTGCTCATAATGTCATCAACTCAGCTTGTTTAATTTTGCCATCGTTGTCCGGCGCACAGACGCACCGTGGGCGCGGAGCATTCGTTTGTGCCAACGATTAAGACGCGCCGCGCCCGCCAATGGTTGAACAAAAACGCGGCGCGGAGAACAGCTAAAGTTCTCCGCGCCGCGCAAATATTCGCCCACCTTTGCGCCGAAATTCAGCGTGCGGGCTTGGGGTAACTGACCGGGCTGCGATGCCCCGCACGGTCAACGGCGCGCACGCCGAAGAAATAATTATCCTTCGACATGCCTTTCAGTACGTAGCTCGTCACGTTGCCGACCCGGAGCGTGCTCGTCCAGACCGGCGCGGTCGTGTCGCGCCAGACGATCTCATAGCCGGCGAGGTCTGGCTCTTTGTTCGCCTCCCATTGCAGGTTGGTGTCTATGCTCAAGCCCCGCGTGTTGAGACCGACGTTTTTCGGACGCGCGGGCGCGCGGGCCAGCGTGGCCAGCGCGGCGGCATTCACGCGCGCGACGTTGGCCGTGTAGGCGAAATCAACGAACTCCGGCAGGTCGCCGTACTGTATGCCGTTCTCCGTGCGCACGTTCTGATGTTGATGATTGAAGTTCTCATTCACCTCGCAGAAACGCACGGCCGCATAACCGCGCTCAAGAAACGGAATGTGATCGCCACCGCGCCCGTAGCGGTCACGGCGATAGACTTGCAACACGTGAAAGCTCGGCAGGTAAAGCTCGTCCACCTCTATGATGAAGCGCGCGAGTTGGCGGGCGGGCGAATCGTTCTCGCCGCCGACGCTGCGCCGCGTCGTCGCCTCCGGCGTCGTCTCGTTCGACGGCACGCCTTCGGAGAAGACGCGCACGGTATGTGGATCATGGATGCCGTTTTGC
Organism: Acidobacteriota bacterium; assembly: GCA_031359515.1. Taxonomy (GTDB): domain Bacteria; phylum Acidobacteriota; class Blastocatellia; order Pyrinomonadales; family Pyrinomonadaceae; genus QHXQ01. The sequence goes on from JANMAD010000668.1 coordinate 1,595, forward strand.
CCGTGCGAATTGCCGATGATGTCGTTCGTGAACATCGCCTCGATATTCATGGTCTGCTGTTTCGCGACTTCAGCGAAATGCGTTGAACCCAACAGGCTCTGCTCTTCGCCCGCGACGGCCATAAAGATGAGCGTTGCGTCGAACTGTCGCGACGCCATCACGCGCGCCATCTCCAACACCGCCGCCACGCCCGATGCGTCGTCGTTCGCGCTCGGCGCGTCACACTGCGCATCCGTCGGACTGGTACACATCGAATCATAATGGCCGCTCACAACGTACACGCGCGCTTCTGATTCCGCCTGCGTGCCTTTGAGTGTGGCCACGACGTTCGTCACCACCGTCGCCTGCGGCACGCGCCCGCGCGGCGGTGGTTGCGCCTCCTGCGTGTACGACTGCTTCTCGACCGTCATGCGCCCGCCCGATGTTTGCGCGACCTTTTGAAATTCGTTGTAGAGCCAGTCGCGCGCCGCGCCGATGCCGCGCGTCGGATTGTCCTGCGCCGAGAGCGTGTTGCGCGTGCCGAACGAGACGAGCGCGCGGATCGTGCGTTCGACGTTGCGCGCATCAATCTCCGCGAGCATGCGCGCGATCTCCGCATCGCGCGGCAGAGCGTTCGCGGACCGTGCGCCGCGCCGTCGTTGCGCCTGCAAAACGGTCGTGGGGCAGAGCAAAACGAACAACAGCAGACAGGCGCATGGGGCGCGCAGGATCGAGCCGCTTCTGTGCATATATTTTTCCTTGCTGGCTGGAATGTTGCTGCCGCGCGCTACTGTAGCTTGAAGTGTTTGATGGAGGCAACGTTTCGCGTAGCGTGCTTACCGCGTCCTTCTCTTTGCGCCTCCAGCGTCTTTGCGTGAGAATCTTACAGACAAAAGAATGACCTCACGCAAAGACGCAAAGGCGCAAAGCAAGAGCGCATAGCGCAGGTGGGCAGCGAGTTTGTAGTCCGGTTTCGTCTATATGGGTTCGCGCGCGACGAGCAGGCGGCGCAGGATTTTGCCGGAGGCTGATTTGGGAATCTGTGCGATGAACTCTAGGCGGCGAATCTTCCTATACGGCGCGACGCGCGCGGCAACGAAGGCCATTAGCTCGTCAGGCTGCGTCGCGGCATGCTCGGCTTTGAGCACGACGAATGCCTTCGGCACTTCGCCCGCTTCTTCGTCGCGACTCGGCACGACGGCCACATCCGCTACGGCCGGATGTGTGAGCAACACCGCTTCGAGCTCGGCCGGTGCGACCTGAAAACCTTTGTACTTGATCAACTCCTTGACGCGATCCACGATGTAGAAGTAGCCCGCCTCGTCCGCGTAACCGATGTCGCCCGTATGCAACCACCCCTCCGCGTCAATCGTGCGCGCGGTCGCTTCCTCGTTGTTCAGATAACCACGCATCAACTGCGGGCCGCGCACGCAGATTTCGCCGCGCTCGCCCACGCCCAACTCCGCGCCGGTCTCGCCATCAACGATCTTGCATTCCGCGTTCGGCACACACCAACCGACCGAGTCGTAGCGCACGGCGGCCGGATCGTGCGGCGACATGTGCGTCGAGGGTGCAGTCTCGGTCATGCCGTAGCCTTGTTTGATGAAACAACTCAGCCGCACGGCGACCTCGCGGGCCAACTCCGCGCTCAACGGCGCGGCCCCCGTGAAGATGGTCTTGAGCGATGATAGATCGTAATCGGCAAGACTTGGTTGGCGTGCGACCGCAAGTATGATTGGCGGCACGAAATGCGCGAGCGTGACGCGATACGTGGCAATCGCGCGCAGCACGTCGCTCAACTCGAAGCGCGGGAGCAGGACGATGGTCGCGCCGGCGCGCAAGCCCGTGTTCATGATCACCTGCATGCCGTAGATGTGAAAGAGCGGCAGCACGCAGATGAGCGTGTCGTCGCCGCGCAGATGATCCGTGCCCGCGATCTGGCACAGGTTCGCTACGAGGTTGTAGTGCGTGAGCATGACACCCTTGTGCAAACCCGTCGTGCCGCTTGAGTACGGCAACGCCGCGAGGTCTGCGCGTGGGTCGATCTCCCCGTCAGGCGCGCGGCCGTCGTTATCCATTAGCACGTCGAACGAGGCTGCGCCCGTTTGCGCCGCGCCGATGACGAACGTCTCGCGCACGCCCGCCGCGCTCGCCGCCGCCAACGCTTTAGCGAGACACGCCGGCACGGTCAACAAGAATTTTGCGCCCGCGTCCGCGAGTTGATGCGCGATCTCTTCAACCGTCGCTTGTGGATTGATCGTCGTGACGACGCCGCCAGCGCGCACCGCGCCGAGAAACGCAAGCACATACTCCGGCACGTTCGGACTGAAGATCGCGAACACGTCGCCTTTGGCGAGACCGCGCGCCGCCAGTCCCGTCGCCACGCGCCGCACCTGCTCGTCTAGTTGCGCATAACTGATCGTGCGCCCGCTTGCGCCATCAATCAGCGCAGGCTTCGCGCCCAGCGCACGCGCATGCTCCAACACGAACGGCACAAGCGGCGTCTCAGGGATGGTGACTTCGGGATAGGGGCTACGGAAGATCATAAGGACAGTGCCGAGTGACAAGTGATAGGTGACAAACGCCAAGCGCCAAGCAAGGTCGAGAGTCTATCTTTTTACTCGTCACTTGTCACTCATCACTCGTCACTGTTTTATGCGGTACGCGCGGCCGCGCCAGATGACGACGACTTCGCCGCCAAGCGTGTCGGCAATGCGGCGCAACTCTGGCTCGTCGGCGATGAGCGCACGCCATTGCTCCGAGTCGCGTTTGACGTTGACGGTCGCTTGGCCGGCGCGATAGGCCGTGTCCACCCACGCGCTCTTTTGCCGGCGAAACTGGCGGCCGGCGACGTTGCGTGTCTCGCCCGTATCCGCTGCCCCCGCACGTCCGGCGCGGGTCGTAGAGTCGGGCTGGCGGCGACTCTCTGTGCGTGCTACTTCGTCAGAGGCGACCTTGTCTTTGTCATCTACGCCGCGTTGCGGTTTCGAGGCGGGCGCGGACTTTTGTGGGCCGCGCGTACTGCCCATTTCGTCACGCGCCGCACGCGGCTCGTCGGCTTCGCGTTTCGCGCTCCGTTCTTTGGCCGCAAGCTGATCGTCGCGGCGGCTATCGCGTGCGCGCCCACCTCCTGCGCCCGCTTTCTCTTCTGCCGGGGTCGGCGCGCGGGCTACTTCCGCCTCAGATAGCGGGGCTGCGTTTGCGGCCGGCGGCGCATAGACATTCTGCGCGACTTGCTGAGAATTCGACTGACTCAAGCCAGTGACCGCTCGCTGACTCACGCCGGTCGGCTGACTAACCCCGGCGCTCTGATCTAAGTTTACCGGCGAATCGGCGCTCGACTTGCTTATCACCGGCGGCGTACTTTCGGGGTGGACTTCCGCCTGCTTGCGCATGGGTTCGCTGCTCGCCAGCAGTTCACCGGACGCGGCGGATTTGGCCGGTGCATTCTTGTCTATGGCCGCGTTAGCGTTCGCGCTAGTTGTGGCGGGAGCAGAGTTGGCGCTGTTGTTCATCGTGCCGCTCGTCGCCTGCGCTTCCGCCGGCTTTTCCTCTGTCGGCGCATGTTGATAATTGGGCTCGGTAGTTTTGTTCGACGTAGCGGCGACTTGCTGGGGGGCGGCAGAATCATTCGCGCGGCGTGCGCGTAGGCCGGTCATGCTCCATAGCACGACGCCGCTAACGATGAACAGCGCGATGAGCGGTATGGCATAACGCCACGCGCCGGGCGCGAAGAACGCGGCGAGGCGTGCGCGCCACGTCGGTGCGTGTGCGGCGATGACCGCGCCGGCCGTGTGCGCGCTCGCAAGTTGCTCGGCGATGCCGGCCGCGCGTGCGAGCGTGACGACCTGCGCGCGACACTCAGCGCAAGCGGCGAGATGCGCTGTGTAATATGTGCGCGTCGCAGCGGGCAACGCTTGCTCGGCATACGCGCTCAACTCGTCCGCGTCGAGATGTGCGTTCGCCCCGGCCGCCACGCCGCTCTGCATTGAGCGCGCACGCGCCGTCGCCTCGCGCCGTGCCTGTATGCGCAGCAACGAATCCATCTCTTGATCAAATTCCGCCTTCATTAAATACCCTTGTCTACTTCCTTACCGCCGCAGATTGTGCGGCTATATCGAGAACGCTTTTCAACGCACGATCTTGCGTCCACAGCCATGATTAACCAGACGCGCTCGCTACATTTACAACGCAAGCAGACGATCATTCGCGCAACTCTTCGCGCCCCTCGCCGACGCCCGTTTCGGCGACGAGCAACGGGCGCAAGTCTGTATCGAGATGCGTCGCGCCCTCGGCGAGTGCGTGCGTTGCTTCCTGCTTCGTCCAGCCATGCTCGGCGATCAACAGTGCCTCGACCCGCTCGCGCACTTCGCGATGCAAGCGCGTGAGCCGCCGGCTCGCCGTCGCTTCATGCACGCCCAAGATCGCGCCCGCTTCGCGCAGGCGCAGGTCATCCAGATAATAAAGTTTGAGCAACAGACGATCTTCGGCCGCAAGCTCCGCGAGCGTGCGCGCCAACGTGCGCTGCAACACATCCACTGTCTCGGCCAGCGCGAGCGCGCTTTCAGGATCGGGCAGTGCCGCACTGCGGAAGCCGTCGGCGTCCGACTCGTCCTCGCGCGCGAGCCGGTCGAAGTCCGCCGCCTCTTCCGTCTGCACCAGCCGCGCGGATTTGCGGTGGCGATCAATCGCCAACTGCCCGACGACCGCGCGCAACCAACCGCCCAAACTGCCGCAGCCCGAATAGTACGCCAGCTTGCCGGCCGTTGTGCCGTCCGCACGCACGCGCAAGCCGTAAAGCTCCGCCCAGACCGATTGCGCCAAGTCTTCCGCCGCATCCTCGCTCGCGCTGTGCGCGCGGGCCGCCGACAGCACGGTCGCGCGATACTGCTCGATCAGATCGTGCCACGCCGCCTCGTCGCCGCGCTCACACGCCACGACGAGACAGAGGTCGTCAGCGCGCAAGGCATCAAGGAATTCGTTGACCGTGCGCGCCGATGCGTCGGGCTGCGCACGCAACACATATTTCTCGACGACGACGCACACACGCTTGACGAGCGCTGCCACATCGCGCGTGCGCGCATCCGCCGCACGCGCGACGATACGCGCCGCGCCCACGCGGACAAGCTGCTCGATCTCGGTCGCCCTCGCACTCATCTTCGGCAGGTTGGATGCAGCCTCAAGCCGCCGCGTATGCTAACACGAAGCGCGCCCGCCGCGTCGCCAAACTCTGCTTTTGACAGCCGCAACCGGGTGGGCTAGATTCACGCACGTTTATGTTGCGCGTGACCGAAATTTTTCGTTCGATTCAAGGTGAGTCAACACACGCGGGACGACCGTGCGCGTTCGTGCGTCTGACCGGTTGCCCGATGCGTTGCGTTTGGTGCGACAGCGAATACACTTTCACGGGCGGAACACATTTGAGTTTTGATGAAATTTTCACGCAATTGGAAAATTTCGGCTGCAATCTCGTCGAAGTCACCGGCGGCGAGCCGCTCGCGCAGAAAAATGTATTTCCTTTTATTACAGAGCTTTGCGATAAAAATTACGAAGTTTTGATCGAAACCGGCGGCTATGTTTCAACCGAAAAAGTTGACGAACGCGCGAAAATTATTTTAGACGTAAAATGTCCCGCGTCCGGCGAATCCGAGCGAAATCATTGGGCAAATTTAGAAAGATTACGCGCCGAAAAAGACGAAATAAAATTCGTCATTGCTGACCTGAATGATTGGCAATTTGCGTGGCAAATCATCGAAAAATACGATCTGCAATCACGAGCAAAAGAGATTTTAATCTCGCCCGTTTTCGGCATTGAAAATCTACAG
>JANMAD010000008.1:0-3019 GCA_031359515.1 Acidobacteriota bacterium
CTGATTGGCATACGCGACCTTCAGCGACTCCGGATTGAACTGCACTTTGCAGGTCTTCTCCGGATTGATCTCGTTCTTCAACTCCGCGTCGAGTTGCCGCAGCTCAGCTTTTTCCAGTTTCAGCGAACCAGCCATAGCTAACTCTCTGCTTCCTTCATGAGCGCGCCGTCTTGTTCTGCTCTTTCAAACGTAGCGACTCGTAAGCCAGTTGAAACTCTTCAATCGCCACCATCCCGTCCTTCGCGTTGAGCGGGGGTGCTTTCAGTTTGACGGGCACGCAGCGTGCGAGGATGAAGCGCGCACGTTCGGTCTGGCCATCGCTCGCCAGCACCACGACCTCCGCATCGGCGCGCAGTTCAGGTTGGGTCAACATCAAGTCGAACCATTGCCACAGGTCGAAGGTCGCCGTCATGCCCCGCTTCAACGTGACTTGACCGTAGTTCAGCGGCCCCGTCAGGCGTATTTGCTTGCCGTTGTTGCCGCCCTCGCGGATCGTCTTCACGTCCATCGTCATCTCCAACCCGTCGCACTCGCTGAACGCCGCGTCGCAGATTTGCATGGCCACGCCGTCAACTCTGATCTCGACGCGAAAGTTGAAGGCGACGAACGGATAGACGACCGTCTCGTTGGCGGCTTTGCTCGGCACTTTTTAGCGCACCTCTGTGACGATGCCGCGCTCGCCCGTCTGCACGAGTCGCAAAGTCAGAAACGTCAAAGGCTCTGATGGCGCGACGCGCAACTCGACGATGAAGCGCCCTTCTTCGACGCTCTGCCGCGTATTCAAAGTGTCGCCGGTGTTGACCTGATAAGAAGTGGCAGCGGTTGCGCCCGCGAACGCGCCGCGTATGAAGAGCCGATCCAGCAAGCCCTCGAAGCCGCGCTCCACCCCGCGCCGAAACGCATCGCTGTTCGGCTCGAAGACGTAGGTCGCGCCGTGCCGCAGCGCAAGCCGGCGCAAGAGGATTAACAAGCGACGCACATTGATGAGGCGCACTGCTTCATCGTCGCTCAACGTGTCCGCGTTAAGCGTGAGGAAACCTCGCGGCTCCTGGCGCACGAGATTGATCTGCGCATTCTGCAAGTCGAGCCAGCGCGCACGCTCGACGCCTGGCGTTACCGCGACGACGCCACGCAACGCTTCATTCGCCGGCGCGATCCACGCGCCGCGCGTCAGCGCACGCGCCGCCAGCACACCGCACGCCGCGCCGTCCGGCGGCACGCGCCGGAACGCGCCGCCCGCTTCACCCATGTCAACGCCGCCCACCAGCCACGGATGATAGAGCGCGCCGTAGCTGAAGACGTGCGCCTCGCCGCCGTTGAATGGGGGCACGACGGTATTCGCGTTTTCATCGTTCGCGCTCTCGTCGTTCGCGGCCACGTCACGCGCCGAGTGGCCCGCGATCCGTTTCAGCCGCGCAAGATGCTCAAGCGCTTTGTCCTCGCGGTAGTGCGCCGGCAGCGTCAACACCGCCAACAGATCGCCGCGCGCCGCCGCCATGCGCAACAACGCGCGCTGCAACGCACGCAATAGTCCCGCGTCATAATCATCCTCAGCTTGCAACTGCCATGCGCCCGCCGCCGCGACACGCACGGCCACGCCGTTCGACCAGTCGCTCGCGTTATCGTCCGCAGCCACGACGCGCACGCGATAGTAGTAAGCGCCATCGCGCCGGCCGTAAAGCGTGAAGCGCGTGCCGGGGCCTGTGTAGATAACGGCCGCGCCCGTCATGCGATCTTGTTCGTCGAGCGCGGTCGTCTCTTCAAGGATGAATTGCGCCTCAGGCTCAGCCGCTGTCCAACTCAAGGTGTACGTGCCGGTCTGCGTTAGCTCTGTGCTCGTTTGCAGTTGCGGCGGCGCGACGACGCGCAGCCCGCAAGCGAGAAAGTTTTCTGTCTGCGGCGCGGCGACGAGCGGCGGTTGCTCGCGTTGCGCACAATCGAAACGCCACCATGCGGGCCGCGGTAACGGCTCAGATGGCGCGGGCGGCGGCGCTTTCTGCGCTTCGCTCTGCGTCCAACCACGCTGCACTGCATCGGGCACGGCGATGATCGTCACCTCTTCGATTTCGAGCGCGGCGTGGAGACCGGTCAGCCGGCGCGGGTTCGTGCTGAGATAGCGTTTGAACTCCGCACGCGCGAGCAAGTCTTCGGCCGTCGCATCGCACAGATCGGGATCGAGAAAGAGACCCGCGTCGAACTCGGCCAGCCCGTCGCGCTCAAGTCCGCTGCCGGGCAGACGCACGGGCGGCAAGAACTGTTCGGGCACGGGCGGCACGGCCAGCGGCAGATAGAGCGCGTCGCCGGTGGGACTGCCCGCCAGCGGGAAGCGCAACGCATCGCCGACGGGTTGCCACAACGCGCGGGCCGGCGCTTCTACCGGCGCGCTCTCGTCGCGTTGATAGATTGCGCGGTCGGTCGGCAACTGCGCCCAGAAGCGCGCATGGCGCGGATGAAAACCGAGGTCGCTCACGCTCAACGCATACTCGTCCGCGCGTCGCACCCACAACTCGAACGAAAGTCTTTCCGCCGCGCGGATCGTGGTGGGCAAAATGTTTGGCGTGCGGCCAGACCGCCACACGCCCGGCCCTGTGACGCGCACGCCCGTTGAGTTCACACCGCGCGTTGTGATGCTCGTCTGCTGCACGGTGACCCAGAGTTGCCCGTCCGCCAGTTCAACGGCGACGAGGGAACCGGGCGCGGGCGCGTCCAACGGGGCAACTTCGATGTCGAGTGTGAGCAACTGTCCAGCGAGCGTAACTGCATCGTTTATGATCGGCTGTAAGGTCGCGTCGTAGCGCAGCAGGAAACGATCAAAGACCGTCTGCTCTTCGTCATAGTTCGTTTTGACGAACGGGCGCAGGCGCGGCTCGAAGTTGAAGAGTTGAACTTTTACTTTCGTCGGCTCGCCCGCTTGGTCTGCGCCTGCGCGCGTGCGCAGCCACACGCCTTGCGCGCCCGCAACGCGCACACGCCCGCGCGTGCCCGGCGTACTGGCGCTGAGCAGCGTGGCCGTGCCGAC
>JANMAD010000051.1:0-8265 GCA_031359515.1 Acidobacteriota bacterium
GCCCGCGCGCGTGATGCGTGCGCAGCAGTTGATGACGGCGCGGAAGTTTTGATCAATGGTGAAATGGAACGACGCGCGGTGTTGTTCGCGTTGCAGGCTGCGCGGCACGTGCAGGTCTTTGAACTCAAGGATGGCGCGCTCGGCCGGACAGAACCAAGTCAGCGGCCAGCCGTCAATCGGCCAAGGGAAGATGCCGCTCCGGTAGGCATTGAGCAGGTTGGGCACGTTCACCTCGCCGCCGATCACGACGATGCCTTCAGCGGCAGCAAAACGCGGGTCGGGGAATTTAATCAGGGCCATCGTGCCACCAAGTTACAGGAGCTAAGACAATATCCTCACGCAAAGACGCAAAGGCGCGAAGAGAAGAACGCCAAGCGACCCGCTCAACTTCTTTGCGCCCTTCTTCGCGCCTTTGCGTCTTTACGTGAGATTTCCCTTTCGCTGCCGCACGCTCTACGTCGCAGGGAAACGCAACGCGAGGTCGTCGTCTTGCACGTCAACCAACACCTCGCCGCCCGCTGTGAGTTGGCCGAACAGAATCTCTTCAGCGAGCGGCGCTTTGATCTTCGTCTGGATGAGGCGCGCCATCGGGCGTGCGCCGAACTGCCGGTCGAAGCCGTGCGCAGCCAGCCACGCCCGCGCCGGTTCGGTCAGCCGCACGCTTGCCTTCTGCTCGACCAACTGCGCGTTCAACTCGCCGATGAACTTATCAACCACGCGCTCGATGACGGGGAAGGTGAGCGGCTCGAACGCGATCCACGCATCGAGCCGGTTGCGGAACTCAGGGCTGAAGGTGCGCTCGATTGCGCCGCGTCCTTTGCCGCGCCCCGTGCTGTTCGACTGAAAGCCGATGCCGCCCGCGCTCAACTCCTGCGCGCCCGCGTTCGTCGTCATGATCAGAATCACGTTGCGGAAGTCGGCCTTCTTGCCGTTGTTGTCCGTGAGCGTGGCGTGATCCATCACCTGCAAGAGAATATTGAACAGGTTCGGATGCGCCTTCTCGATCTCGTCCAGCACCAGTACGGCGTAAGGTGTCTTGTTGATCGCATCAGTCAACAGCCCGCCCTGATCGAAGCCGACGTAACCGGGCGGCGCGCCGATGAGCCGCGAGACGGTGTGCGGTTCGGCATACTCGCTCATGTCGAAGCGCAGGAAGTTGACGCCGAGGACACGCGCGAGTTGCTTCGCCAATTCCGTTTTGCCAACGCCGGTCGGGCCGGAAAAGAGAAACGAGCCGACCGGCTTTTCGGGTTGGCCTAAGCCAGCGCGCGATAATTTGATCGCGCTCGTGATCTGCTCAATAGCATGTTCCTGTCCGTAGATGACCGCTTGCAACTCTGGCTGCAAATCGCGCAGACGATCCTTTTCGTCGCTCACGACCGTCTTCGGCGGAATCTTCGCCATGCGCGCGACGACCGTTTCGACATCATGCTGCGTGATCGTCTTCGGCCGTTTGTCCGGCGGCAAAAGTTTGACGGCCGCGCCCGCTTCGTCGATCACGTCAATCGCTTTGTCCGGCAGAAAACGGTCGTGCAGATACTTCGCCGCCAACTCGGCCGCTGTGCGCAGAGCTTCCGGCGTGTACTTGATGCCGTGATGCTGCTCGTAATAACTCTTCAAGCCGTCGAGGATCGCGACTGTTTCTTCCACGCTCGTCTCGCCGACTTCGATCTTCTGGAAACGTCGTGCCAGCGCACGGTCGCGCTCGAAGGCGGCCTTGTATTCGCCGTAAGTGGTCGAGCCGATGCAGCGCAACTCGCCCGTCGCGAGCGCGGGCTTGATAATGTTTGAAGCGTCCATCGAGCCACCGCTCACCGCGCCCGCGCCGACGATGGTGTGTATCTCGTCAATGAATAAGATCGCGCCGGGAATCTTTTTGAGCGCGTTGATGATCGCTTTGAAGCGTTGCTCGAACTTGCCGCGATACTTCGTGCCTGCCAGTACCGCGCCCATGTCGAGCGCATAGACCGGCGCGCCGCGTAGAACTTCCGGCACTTCGTTCAAATGAATCTTGCGCGCCAAGCCTTCGGCAATCGCGGTCTTGCCGACGCCCGGCTCGCCCACGTAGATCGGATTGTTTTTGCGCCGCCGACAAAGAATCTGGATCGTGCGCTCGACTTCCGCCGTGCGCCCGATGAGCGGATCGATGCCGCCCGCCGCCGCGCGCTCGACCAAGTTGACGGTGAACGCGGCGAGCGGATCGGCCGCCTGCGTGTCGTCCTCTTCGCCCGCTTCGACGCGGCCGGGAATGCCGCTGTGTGCGTCGAGTTTCGAGATACCGTGCGCGAGATAGTTGAGCACGTCGAGGCGCGTGACGCCCTGCTGCTTCAAAAGATAGACTGCGTGCGAGCGTTCCGCTTGAAAGAGCGCGGCGAGGATGTTGCCGCCGTTGACTTCCTTCTGCCCGCTGCCTTCGGCCTGCAACAGCGCGTACTCAAGCACGCGCTGGAACGTCGCGGTCTGTTCGGGCAACTCGGTGAGGTCGCCCCCACGCGGCAGGATGTTCTCGTCGAAAAACTTTTCGAGTTCGCGCTTCAACTTCGGAATCTGGCCGCCGCACTTGCGGATCACGTTGCCGGCCGTGCGGTCTGACAGCAGCGCGTATAGCAGATGTTCCAGCGTCACGTACTCGTGCCGCCGCCGGATCGCTTCATCCACCGCCGCCGCGAGCGTCTCTTGTAATTCCCTTGTGATCATAAAACCGCCTGAGATAACCCGCGCCACGATTTGCCGTCAACGGCGTAGCCGCATTGCGCAGACGTTAGTAATTCAACCGCTTTAATTCCGCGACGGCGAGCGGGTACTCAAAGAAGCGTTTGTTGCCGTACTCTTTGACCCAAGCGAAGTGCGTGCGCGCTTCCTCAGTCATGCCTTTGAGCAACAAGTCCATGCCGAGGTACGCATGGGCTTCTGTTTTTTGATCGTTATTCGTGGCCGACCTCAATACTTCTTCCGCGCTGCTCGCGCCTTGTAGATAGTTGATGATGGCGAAGGGCCACGCGCTTGTGCCGCTATCCTTGGCCGCTTCGGCTAGAACGGCCTTCGCTTCGTCGTCCATGCCCGCCTCGCGGTAGCCGAAGTGCGCGATGAGTGCGTGGTAAAGCGAACGATTGTCGCGCCATTTATAAACGGTGAGGAAGCGGCGCGCGTCCGTCGCGGCTTCGCGCCCGTGCCCGCCGATGTACAGGTAGAGCCACGCGCGATTGGTCAGTGCGTCCGGGCCGTCGGTCTTGAGCGCGAGGAATTTCGTGAAGGCGTCAATGGCCTGTTCATAGCGGCCGAGCCGCATTGACATATCACCGAGGTCGAACCATGCGTCGCGATACGAGGGGTCGAGTCGCGCCGCCTCTTGAAACGGCCCCAACGCCTCCGCGTAGTGCCCGAGCCGCATGTGCATCAGACCGATGTTGAAGTGCGCGTATGGCAGGTCGGGGTTGAGCCGGCGGGCTTCTGTAAAAGCGACCAACGCCTCGTCGAGCCGGCCCAAGTTATTGCTCAAGATGATGCCGAGTTCATTCTGAATCCGCGGGTCGTTCGGATTGAGCCGTTTTGCCTCTTGTATCTCGCTCAAGGCCTCTTCGCCGCGCCGCAGGTTGCTGTAACTTATGCCGAGACTCAGGTGGATACGCGCGTTGTCGGGATCGAGCCGCTCGGCCGCGCGCAACGGCTCGATTGAATCGCCGACCCGCCCCATATTGTTGTAGGCCATGCCAAGCCCATGATACGCGGCGGCTAAATCCGGGTTGAGCTTAATGGCTTGCCGGTAAGCATCAACCGCCCGGTCATACTCGCGTGCGCCGGCGGCGCGATTGCCTACTTCTACATACTGCGCGGCCGTCAAGGGCGATAGGTTTACGCCGGGCCTCTGCGCGCTAACGCTTGCGTGCAACAATCCGCCGCAGAGCAGCGCCAGCAGACATAGTCTCGTTACATGATTCATGAGATCACCTCTCCGGTGTGCAAATCAACCGGCAGCAGTTTAGCGTATAACACCAGCGTCGCGCTTGCGCTTGAATACGTTGACCTCGTTCGTCAACCTTCACCTTCCGCCTCTTCGACCGTGCAGAGCAACGGGTATTCTTGCGCCTGCGCCAACTCCGCGACCTTCGCCGCCTTCATCTCGGCGACTTCATATGTGAACACGCCCGCGATGCCGACGCCTTCCAAGTGTACCTTGAGCATGATGTGTATAGCTTCGCTCTCGTCGAGACCGAAGACGGATTGCAAGACATAGACGACGAACTCCATCGTCGTGAAGTCGTCATTGTGCAGCAGCACCTTATAGAGCGGTGGCTTCTTCAGCCGCGTCTCACTCTCGGCGACGACCTGTTCGTCTAGTTCGTAATCGCGCTCTGGCATCGTTGCTCCGCATCAACCAGCGTGTGGCCGGATGCAAAGTATTCTAGTGCAATTTAGGGTTGAGTGTGTAACGCAGTGGATTTACCACAGAGACACAGAGGGCACAGAGGGGGCACAGAGAACTAATCAAGCCTCCGTGCTATCTCTGTGCCCTCTGTGTCTCTGTGGTGAACTACACCGTCACCAAGCTACAACTCAATCTTCAGAGCGGCAGTCGCAAGCGAGCTTCGCAGCCTGTGCCGGCGCGGCGGTTGGCGAGCGTGAGCGTGCCGCCGTGCGCTTCGGCGATCTGGCGACTGAGGACGAGACCGATGCCGGAGCCGCCGGGCTTCGTGGTGAAGAATGGGACGAACAGGTTCGCGGTATTGGAGAGACCCGGCCCCTCGTCTTCGAGCCAGACGTTCAAGTGCGTCGCAGTCTGGCCCCAAGTGACCTGCACACCACCGCCGGTTTGCAAGGTCGCGTCCACGGCGTTGCGCAGTAGATTGATCAGCAGTTGATCCAACTGATCTGCATCGCCCTGAATCGTCAACTCCGGCCCCGGTCGCAACGAGACGACGAGCCGCGTTTCCAGCGCGACGATGCGGCGCACCCAAGCGCCCACGTCGAGCGGCTTGAATTGCGGCGGCGGCAAGCGCGCAAGGTGCGCGTAAGCCTGCATGAAGCGCGCGAGTGCGGCCGAGCGATCTTCGATAACGGTCAAGCCGCGCTGCATGTCTTCGTGCCAGTCGGTCGGGCGCGGCGAGCGGATAAGCAGACTGCCGAGACTGCCGGCGATGGACTTGATCGGCGCGAGCGAGTTGTTCAACTCGTGCCCTAGCACCCGCACGAGCCGCTGCCACGCGGCGCGCTCTTCCTCACGCAAGGTGCGACTGAGATCAGTCAGGACGAGCAATTGATGCCGTCGCCCGCCTTCGCGGAAGACGCTGCGGCGCACGCCCCAACGGCCTGCGCCGCCGGGAAAGGTTTTCGCCAACGTCCGCGTGTTGCCGTCGTCGGTCGCGCCGTTCATGCAATCGGCGAGATTGAGATCATGTGCCGTGAGGCCGATCAATCTTTCGGCCGGTCGCTTGAGCAAACGCTCGCCCGCGCGATTGATCAGGCGTAGCCGCGCCGCGTCATCGAAGGCGAAGATGGCCACATCAATCTCCGCCATGACCGTGCGCAAGAGCGCCGTCGCTTCGAGCGCGCCGAGTCGTTGTGCCCGCAATGTCTCGCCGAGCGCGTTGACTTCCAACATTACCTCGCCGAGCGCGTCGTCGTGGTGCGCGCCGCGTGCGCGGATCGAGTAGTCGCCTTCGCGCAAGGCCGCGAGCAGATTCGAGACCGTTTGCAGATGCCGCACGACGCGCTCGCGCAAACTGAAGGCGAAGCCGACCCAGCAACAACCGATCAAGACCGTCAGCGTCCACTGCACTTTGGCCGTGTAGTCGTGATCCCACAGCATGACGAGCGCGATGATCGAACCGGGCAGGCCCGACAACAACACGAAGCCCAGCAGACGCTGCTCGTGGCTCGTGCGTGCGTGCTGGTTCCGCCGGTCGTCCTTCATAAGCCGTAGCGTTGCAGCCGGCGATAGAGCGCGCTGCGACTAAGCCCCAACGCTTCGGCCGCTTGATTGACGTTGCCGTCGCAACGCGCCAGCGTCTTGCGAATCAAGAAGGCCTCAACCTCGTCCAGACTCATCTCGTCTAAACCTCGCTCCGGCTCGCGCCCCGTCTGCAAGCTCAGATCGCGCGCTTCAATCACGTTGCTTTTGGCCAGCAGCACCGCCCGCTCAATCGTGTGATTCAACTCGCGCACGTTGCCCGGCCACGCCGAGCGGGCCAGCACATTGAGCGCTTCCGGGGAGAAACCGCTCACGGGCTTACGATAACGCCGCGCGTGCTGATCGAGGAAGTGGCGCGCGAGGATGGGGATGTCTTCCGTGCGCTCGCGCAAAGGCGGCAGGTGTATCTCGACCGTGTTCAACCGGAAGAGCAAGTCCTGCCGGAAACGATTCGCGCTGACTTCCTCTGTTAAGTCCGCGTTCGTCGCCGAGAGAATGCGCACGTCCACGCGCCGCGTCTTCGACGAGCCGACGCGCTCGAACTCACCCGTCTCGACGACGCGCAACAACTTCGCCTGCTGCGCGGGCGTCACGTTCGCGATCTCGTCGAGAAAGAGCGTGCCGCCATCGGCCAATTCAAACCGGCCGACGCGATCCGTCTTCGCATCGGTGAACGCGCCTTTGACGTGGCCGAACAACTCGCTCTCGAACGTGCCTTCGGAGAGCGCGCCCACGTTGACCGTGATGATCGGTTGTGCCCCGCGCGGCGAGACCGCGTGCAAGGTCTGCGCGACGACCTCTTTGCCCGTGCCGTTCTCGCCCGTGATCAGCACGTTCGCTTCCGACGGCCCGACGCCCTCGATCAGTTGCAGCACGGGCTGCATGCTCACCGCCGTGGCGATCAAAGTCGGCTGCTGCACGCCGTCGCGCAACATACGGTTCTCGGCTTCGAGTTGCTCGCCTTTGCGCAGGGCGCGGCCCAGCTCTACTTGCGTGCGCAGCACCGTGAGCAGTCGCGCGTTATCCCACGGCTTCTGAATGAAATCGCGCGCCCCGCGCCGCATGGCCTCGACCGCCAACTCAACGCTGCCCCACGCGGTCATCACCACGACGGGCAGCGTCGCATCCGTCTGTTGCAGGCGCGTGAGCAGATCGAGACCTTCGTGCCCCGACGTGGTATCGCGTGTGTAGTTGAGATCGATCAACAGCAGATCGAACTCGCCTCTACTGCCGACGGCGGCCAGCACGGCCGCAGGCGAAGTCACTGTCTCAGTCTGATAGCCTTCGCCCTTTAAGAGCAGGCGCAGAGCTTCCAGCACGTCCGCCTGATCGTCGGCGACGAGCACGCGGGTGATGTTTGCGTCGGCAGTCTTCATGCATTGTCTCGGAACAACTTGCGCTGGCTATGGCTGAATGCGGCTTGCGGGGCGCACGCCCCGTTATAGCCTCTCGTGCTGCTTGCGGCCAAGCGTGCGCTCATTCGTACCTGAGCGCCACCATCGGATCAACTTTCATCGCACGCCGCGCCGGGACGTAGCAGGCCACGAGCGCGACCAGCGCGAGCAGCAAAGTGACGGCCGCAAAAGTGAATGGATCGGTCGCGCTCACGTCGAAGAGCAGGCTCCCAATCACGCGCGTCAGCGCGAACGCGAGCGCGAGACCGCACCCCGCGCCGATGAGAATCAAGACCAATCCCTGCCCCACGATCAGACGTGCGATGTCGCTGCCTTGTGCGCCCAAAGCCATACGCACGCCGATCTCGTGCGTGCGCTGTGCGACCGAGTAAGCCATCACGCCGTAGATGCCGATGGCGGCCAAGAGGAGCGCCATCGCGCCGAAGACGCTGAGTAAGGCCGTGATCATCTGGTCGGCCGCGAGCGCCGCGCCGATGTGCCCGGACATAGTCTCGACGGCGTAGACCGGCACGTCCTTGTTCAGCCCGCGCAACTCGTTGCGTACCGCCGGGACGAGGCCGCGCGGCTCAGTCTCCGTGCGCACAAGGAGCGTCATGCTCTCTTGCGCCTCCTGCGCGAGCGGAATGTAGATAAACGGCAGCGTCTGTTCCCGCAGCGAGCGATACTTGGCATCGCGCGCCACGCCGACGATCTCAAGATAAGGCTCTGCGGGGCCGCCGAAACGCAAACGGCGGCCGACCGCGTTCTGCTGTGGGAAATAACGCCGCGCCAACTCTTCATTGACGATGACGACGCCGGGGCCGCCCGCCTTATCCTGCGCCCCGAAGTTGCGCCCCGCCACGAGCGGGATGGCCATGGTCTCGAAGTAGTTCGCGCCGACCACGTTGGTGTTCAGTTCCGTGTCCTCGTTCGGCTGCGGCTGATAGCCGTCGAGCGTGACGC
>JANMAD010000072.1:0-8858 GCA_031359515.1 Acidobacteriota bacterium
CGGATCATCCGAGTCGAGGCCGATCTGCGTCGGCAGATCGAAGGCGACGGAGAGGCCGGTCGTGCCTTGCGCGAGCAGATATTTATAACGCGCGTTCGACTCTTCCGCCGTCGCGAAGCCTGCGTACTGGCGCATCGTCCATAACCGGCCGCGATACATGCTGCGGCGCACGCCGCGCGTGTAAGGATAGTCGCCGGGCGCGCCTAGATCGCGCTCATAGTCAGTGGCGTCGGTGTTCGTCGGATTGAAATCGTTCGGCAGTTCGATGCCCGACGAAGTCTCGAAGCGTGCGCGGCGCACATGCTGGCCTGTGGTGGCGGGCGCGTCTGTCTTGGCTTCCATCGTCACCCCTCGGCGATCAACTTCTGTTTCTCAATCGCATACTCAAAATCAGTCAGCAGGCCCATCTGATACAACTCATTTAAGCGTTCGAGTCGTTCCGCTAGAGGCATGGCCGGCTGCGTCGTTTCCGGCGCGCCGCTCGCGGCCGCGGCCGTTTGGTCGCTTACCAGCGGCACCCCATCCGCACCGCAGAAGTGCGCCTGATCCGGGTAGCTCGCGTGACATGTCGGGCAATGTTTCACGTTGTCCTCCGTTTGCGGTCAAGGCGCACGCCGACCGATTGAAATCGCGTCGCGTGGTTATCGTAGCTCAATTGCGCGCAGCCTAGCACACGGCGCGCGGGCGTCGCAACGGGCTTTGACTGGCGCGCGGTTGACCGTGCGCGCGTGCGTCGCTTAGCATCGAGAGAGACTCGAACGGAGCATAGCGTTTGGAACTGAACGACGACGCCAAAGAGATCGTGGAAGAGATCGGTCAAGCCATCAACGCGGCGGTCGAAAACTCGTCTGCCGTCGCGAATGCGATTGCGCGTCTACGCGCCGCCGGCTACGAGATGGAGTTGTCGCTCAAGCTGGTGATCGGCTTACGCGAACTGGACGAACCTTATGACGCAGGCGCAACGCTCGAACTCACGGACGAAGACCGGCGCACGCTCCGCAGCATGAAGATTCGCCTCGACGATGGCGAATAAGATCATCCGCACCGCTGTAACTCCAAGTCTGTCGCTAGCCTCTCATGGATAGTCAAATCCAAGTCATCCGCTGCCCGCACTGTAAGGAATATGTTGACGCCCGTTCCGCGAACTGTCGCTTCTGCCGTGGCTATATTGATACCTTGACCACGCAGGTTTCGGCGGAGATGCAACAACGTGTGAATGACGCCTACAACGATGCGCTGTGGCTGCGCAACGGAGCGGGCGTCTATGTCATCTTTATAGTGCTCCGACTTTTCGTGCCCCTGTTCGGTATGGCCGCGCTGGCGGTGCTATTCATGTTTGTCGCCCTGCCGGTCAGACTCATCAGATGGCGAGTGCGGTTCGGCCGCCTGCAAACGGACGATCCCGACTATCCGCGTGCCAAGCGCAACTGGCGGGTCGCGCTCTTAATCTGGCTGCTCGTGCCCGTTATCGTGCTGTTCGTCTTGCTGCTCTTCGGGGTCTTTGGAGTCCCGTTGTGATGCCTGCGCAGTTTTGCCTTTGCCCTTTGCCCTATGCTATCTTCACGGTCTTTAAGTTCCCGCTGAATTTTTCACCCGTATTAACTACTGAAGAGGAGTTGGCACGAAAAGTATGTCTAGCGCTTACGGAAATCTGAGTGGCGAAGGTCAACGCACGGGCAAGGTCGTGCAGGTGATTGGCCCCGTCATTGACGTTGAGTTTAGCGAAGAATATCTGCCGGAGATTTACACCGCGCTGCGTGTCACGTCCACAGGGTTCGACGTGCCCAGCGCGATTGACATCATCTGCGAAGTCGAACAGCACCTTGGCGAGGGGCGCGTCCGCACCGTCTCAATGAAGCCGACCGAAGGCGTAGTGCGCGGCATGTTGGCGATTGACACGGGCGGGCCGATCACTGTGCCCGTCGGCGAAGCGACACTTGGGCGTGTGCTAAATGTCATCGGCGAGCCGGTTGATAATCTCGGCGCGGTACACGCGGAGAAACGCTATCCGATCCATCGCCATGCGCCGCTCTTGGAAGAACAGTCCACCGAGTTGGAGATGTTCGAGACAGGCATCAAGGTCATTGACCTGATCCAGCCGTTTTTGCGCGGCGGCAAGATCGGTTTGTTCGGCGGTGCGGGCGTCGGCAAGACCGTGCTGATTCAAGAGCTAATCAACAACGTCGCGCAGAAGCACTCTGGCTTCTCGGTCTTCGCGGGCGTCGGCGAGCGCACGCGCGAGGGCAATGATCTGCTGCGCGAGTTCGTCGAGTCGGAAGTCATCCAATTCGGCAGAGTGTTCAATAAGCACTTCAAAGAGACCGGCGAGTTCGACATGACGAAGGTGGACATGAAGACGCTCGGCGAGTCGAAGGTCGCGCTCGTCTACGGGCAGATGACCGAACCGCCGGGCGCGCGGCTGCGCGTCGCGCTCTCCGGGCTGACGGTCGCCGAATACTTCCGCGATCAAGGTCTCGACGTGCTGCTCTTCATTGATAACATCTTTCGCTTCACGCAGGCCGGCTCGGAAGTGTCCGCGCTGCTTGGGCGCATGCCGTCGGCGGTCGGCTATCAACCGAACCTCGCCACCGAGATGGGCGAGATGCAGGAGCGCATCACTTCGACCAAGACCGGCTCGATCACTTCGATCCAAGCCGTCTATGTGCCGGCGGACGACTACACCGACCCCGCGCCCGCGACGACCTTCGCGCACCTCGACGCCGTCACCGCGCTCTCGCGCCAGATCGTCGAGCTTGGCATCTATCCGGCGGTCGATCCGCTCGCGTCCTCTTCGCGCCTGCTCGATCCGCGCATCGTCGGCGAAGAGCACTACAACACGGCGCAGGACGTGAAGCGCATACTGCAACGCTACAAAGAGTTGCAAGACATCATCGCCATTCTCGGCCTTGATGAGTTGTCGGAAGAGGACAAGCTCGTCGTCTCGCGTGCGCGCAAGATTCAACGCTTCTTCTCGCAGCCGTTCTTCGTCGCCGCGCAGTTCACCGGCCTTGAAGGCAAGTACGTCGAGATTAAGGACACGATCAAAGGCTTCCGCGAGATCATAGACGGCCAGTGCGATGATCTGCCCGAACAGGCCTTCTTCCTGCAAGGCACGATTGACGACGTGCGCAAACGCGCGCAAGAAATGGCCGAAGCGTAAACTACAGTGACGAGTGACAAGTGATGAGTGACAAGCAAAACCTTGTTCCTTAACTCGTCCCTTGTCACTCGTCACTGCTTTCTTATGGCTGAACGAATCCAACTCGACGTGATCACACCGGAGCGCAGCGTGCTGTCGGAGACGGTGGACTTCGTGTCCGTGCCCGGCTTGAACGGCGAGCTTGGCATCCTGCCCGGCCACACGCCGCTCATCTCGCAACTGCGCACCGGCGTGCTCGCCTACACGCAAGGCGCGACTACCGAGCGGCTGCTCGTCTCCGGCGGCTTCGTCGAAGTCAATAGCGACCGCGTCTCCGTCCTCGCCGACATGGCTGAACAACCAGCAGAGATTGATACGGCCAACGCACGCCAGTCGCGCGAACAGGCCGAGCGCACGCTCGCCGCCTTCACCGGCGACGAAGCCGACTTCGAGCGCGCACGCGCCGAACTCGACCGCGCCGACGCGCGCCTCCAACTCGCCGACAGCAACACGCCGCGCAGCTAAACTCGATCACATAGAATTCCTACTTTAATGGGCGGGCCTTACTTCGCCCATCGCCGCGTCTCACCATAAGTTGATTTAACCCGCGCAACTTCAAGCATTTTCTTAGCTTGAAACATCGTTTCATTGTTGAAACAGCCGTGCAAACAAGCTATAATCCCACTCGTTTCCGATAGCAGCACACAGCAAGCAAGGGGAGCAGATTGATGTCAGCAGAAGCGACGCTTGAGACGGCAGAGGCGCGGCGTGAAGCGGTGGCGGGCGAGGCGACGCCGGAAGATCGGCAGGCCGAGCCGTCGCTGCGCCCGCGTGCGCTCGATGAGTACATCGGACAGACGAAGATCACGACCAATCTGAAAATCTTCTTGCGCGCGGCGAAGAATCGGCGCGAGGCGCTCGACCACGTGCTCTTCTTCGGCCCGCCGGGCTTGGGCAAGACCACGCTCTCGCAGATCATCGCGCACGAGATGGAAGCGCCCCTGAAGTGCGTCAGCGCGCCCGCCATCGAGCGCGGCGGCGATCTGGCGGCCGTGCTGACGAATCTGCAAGAGGGCGAGGTGCTGTTCATCGACGAGATTCATCGCCTCAAGCCGCAGATCGAAGAGGTCTTGTACTCCGCGATGGAGGACTATCAACTCGATATTATGATCGGGCAAGGCGCGGCGGCGCGCTCGATCAAGTTAGACTTGCCGAAGTTCACGCTGGTTGGTGCGACCACGCGCGCCGGTCTCATCACCGCACCGTTGCGCGGCCGTTTCGGCATCGTCTTTCATCTCGACTTCTACGCGCAGAAAGATTTGGAGATCATCGTCCATCGCTCAGCGGAGATTCTCAATGTCGAGATCGAAGCGATGGGCGCGCGTGAACTGGCCCGCCGTGCGCGCGGCACACCACGCATCGCCAACCGCCTATTGCGGCGTGTGCGAGATTACGCGCAGGTGATCGGCGACGGACGCATCACGCAAGCGATGGCGCGACGTGCGCTCGACGAGATGGAGGTTGACAAGTTCGGTCTCGACGAAGTGGATCGCAAAATCCTGTCGGCCATCATCGAGAAGTTCGACGGCGGCCCCGTCGGCATTGGCACTATCGCCGCATCGATCAGCGAGGAGCGCGAGTCCATCGAAGAGATCATCGAGCCGTATCTCATTCAGATCGGCTTCCTCAATCGCACTCCGCGCGGGCGCGTGGCGATGCGGGCGGCTTACAAGCACATGGGTTTTTCTCTGAAGCCGAATCAGCGCGTTCTGTTAGCGAGTTAAAAGAGATAACAAGTTTCGGTGGCTACTTGCTAACCGAAAACGACTGAGGGCGGTGAGAGCAGGGCGGATCGGGAGCTGCCTTTCTTCGAGTCGCCCTCAGTTATTTCCTCCAGGAGTCGCCCTATTTCCTTTGATTAACAGTCGCTGTAGATACCCAGCAGAACGGCGGCCATGAAGACCGGCATCACCGCCGCCCCCAGCGAATATCTGGCGATATTTTTGAAGACTTTCTGAAAGCCTGACTGGTGTTCGATCTTCAGGACGCTTTCGTAACTGATGACCGCCGTTACCTCGCGCCCGTGGGGACCTGTGCTTGAGAGCGTAAAATCATCCTCCCGCGTCTCTTTTACTATTCCGCTCAAGCCCTTACCGTCAAACCAGACCGGTTTGCCGTCAATGAGGATTCTACTCACGTGCCAGAACTTGACGACGACTTCTTTTTTCTTCGCCTGAGCTTTGGCGGCATGCGCTTTGATCTCATCATCTGTCCACGCCTGTCGCCCCGTCGCTGCAACTGTTAAAGGCCCAGCCAAGAGCGCCATGATAATCAAAAGCGAGGTTGCTTTCTGCTTCATGTCAATGCCTCCGAGAAGATTGAAGACTTCTGGTGACGCTGAAGCAATAAAGAGGCCGCGCCTTTGTCATGCTTTATAGTTGCTGCGGATTGGTTTTAGGCGCAGCCGCCAGAGGAATTAGGCGCAGCAGTTTTACAGCACTCGTTTAATTAGCGCTGCGCCCTCCAGGTCAAACATTTGCTGCGATGGCTTCCCGCATTTCTCTTACAGCCCGCTCTAATCCGACAAAGATTGAGCGCGCGATGATGTTGTGGCCGATGTTGAACTCGCGGATTTCGTCGATCCCGGCGACCGCGCCGACGTTGCGATAGGTCAGCCCGTGGCCGGCGGCGACTTGCAGCCCCGACTGCGCCGCGTGTGTGGCAGCATCGCGCAGCCGTTGCAACTCTTGCGCGGCGCGCTCTGCCCCTGTGCCGTGCATGCTCCGCGCGCCGAGCGTCGCTTCGGCATAAGCGCCGGTGCATAGCTCAACTTGGTGTGCGCCCGCGTCGCGTGCCGCCGCGATTTGCGCGTCGTCGGGGTCTATGAAGATGCTGACGAAGATGCCACCCGCGCGCAGCCGCGCGACGGCCGCGCGCACAGCGTCCATATTCGCGCGCACGTCTAAGCCGCCCTCGGTTGTGACCTCGTTCGGACTTTCGGGCACGAGCGAAACGGCATCAGGCCGCGCGTCGAGTGCGATGCGCAGCATTTCTTCGGTCGTCGCCAATTCAACGTTCAGATAGGTCGTCACCGCTTGCCGCAACGTATAGACATCTTGCGCCTGTATGTGCCGGCGATCCGCGCGCAGATGGATCGTGATGCCGTCCGCGCCCGCCTGCTCACAGAGCATCGCGGCGGCCACCACGCTCGGCTCCGGTGCGCGCCGCGCCTGTCTGACAGTCGCCACGTGATCGATGTTGACGTTGAGTCGTGCGCTCATCTGGTTGCTCCATTCACCTGCAAGCTAAACTCCAGCACGCAATATAACCTTGTTCCGGGGCGCGATACAGGGCCACTTTGTTTGTGTTTATCGTTGCGACTGGATCGGGGCGGATGTGTGCGTGCTGCATTTAACCAGCGCGGTTAAATCCGGCGCGCGGCGCTGGCGAGATCGGGCGAGGCATCGCTGGCGGGCGCGTTATGGGCGGCGTCAACGATGGGGACACGCATGTCTGTATCGGCGGCGACGGCGTGGGCGCGCTTGATCGCTTCGTTGTAGATGCCCTGCCGCGCCTTGCGGCGCACTTCGCGCAGTTCGTTGAAGCCGTCCAGCCCGGAGAGGAAGTTGACCGTGCTGCCCGCCACGTCGTTCCATTGCACAGGCCACTCTTTGAGCCGCAAGCCTGCCGCGTGCGCGACGTAGAGCAGTTCCACGTCGAAGCCGAAGCGATCAATGACGCACGCCTCGATGAGCGGACGGCACACGTCCATGCGGAAGGCTTTGAAGCCGCACTGTGTATCGTGATACGGCAGCCCCGTGGCGAGCCGCACCATCAGATTGAAGAAGCGTCCGCTCTGCTCGCGCGCCCACGGCTGATGGACGCCGACGAGCGTGCGATCCAATGCGCGCGAACCGAAAACGACATCGTACTGCCCTGCGCGGATGGGGCCGACGAGTTTGGGCGTCTCCGTGATCGGCGTGGACAGATCAGCGTCGGAAAAGAGCGCGATGGGCGCACGCGCCGCGAGCAAGCCTGCGCGCACGGCATAGCCCTTACCACTGTTCGGCCGCAGGCGGATGAGATTAGTGCTGACCGGGCCTGCGTTAGTGGCGAACATTTCTTCGGCCACACGCGCCGTCCCATCGTGCGAGCCGTCGTCCACCACGATCACTTCGCTTGCTGTGGTCTGCGCTTGCAGATACGCGAACACCTCGCGCAGCGTGCGCCCCAGCCGCGCCTCTTCGTTGTATGCCGGAATGATGAGCGAGAGTGAAAAAGGCATAAATGCAGTAATAACCACTCTATCTATGAGGAAAACTCCGCGCGTGTCAAGCAAATTGAAGAGCAATCAATTTGCTTGACATAGTAAAAGCCGTCTTTACAAATCATATAAGGATCAGCACCAGAGGGCAGTAAGCGACGCTCTTTCGCGTCTCAAATTATTTTTGCAATGCAACCCTTTATCGCGCACACACAACCGTCGTGCAAGCACTGCCAACTTTTGGCAAGTCGCGCGCTGCAGCCATACGGATATTCAACGTCGGGCGTTCACCGCGCACAACCGGACAGTAAAAATCGGGTTTATCGAGTGCATTATGCAAACGTCTTCGCCCCGCGCAACCGCCGTGACACGGTTCACGAAACTCGCATGTTTCGCACACCTGCGGTAATGTCCGCGTGGCGACGAACGGGGCGGTTTCGGTAATCGCTGCGCCTACCTCTAAAAGTTCCGCTAAAGGATCACCTACGCCCGACCAATAGACGCACGGTTGCGTCGTCCCACGCGGCGTCACGCGCACGGTCGTTGTGCCGCAACCCAGTGCGCCCGTCGGCGGCGTGGGCAATCCCGCGAAAGCGCGCACAAGCGGTTCGCCGATTGAGATGACATCGGTTGACTCAAACAGACGTTGAAAACCCGTCCAGTATTCTTCGTAAGTTAGCGCGAACGCATCTGAGCGGACGGCTTGATAGACATTGATCCGAAGCGGCGCGTCAAACTGTTTGGCAACGCGCGCGACATCCGCAAGTTTTAGATAGTTTAACTTCATCATCACCGCGATGATCGTCACCGGGACATTCAGACTGCGACAGCGTGCCGCCTGTTCGTGAATCAACTTCCAATTGCCCGCGCCGCGCTGCGCGTCTTGTTCAGCTTCCGTCGGATAGTCGAGCGAAAATTCGACATCGTGAAATGCGCGTATTTCATAGTCGCTCAACACGGCGATGCTGTGACCGTTCGAGGTGATGGTCAGCTTCAAATTTTCTTGCGCGCGAAGGTATGCGAGGATGCGCCGGAATTCCGGGTGCATTCCGTTTTCGCCCGTTCCCAAATTGACGGAACGCACGGGCAGCCGCGCCAACACCGCGCGCACTTGTTCGAGCGTCAGACGGTCAACGCGGTCGGGATCACGATAACAGAACGAACAGGCGAGATTGCATTCATTGGTCAAGCCGAGACCGATAGCGAAACGCGGCGCGTTTGCCTTATCAGCAATTGCATCGTCGGCAATAAACACCGAATTCATCTCCGACGAAATTGCATTGTGGTGTTTGGATGAGTTCATAACTTCGCGTCCTAAGTACAGGACAAAAGCTTGCAAAGCCTAATAAAAGCAATACGCTCCGGCAAGCAATCCTGATTGCATAATATGCGCCGCAGATGGTCGAAGCCATGACGGAAAATACTTTTAGCAAGGCGACCATGCTTTTTGATCTG
>JANMAD010000120.1:0-18539 GCA_031359515.1 Acidobacteriota bacterium
GCCGCCCGATAGTTCCAACACGCTGCGCTCCGCCAGATGCGCCGCATCAACGGCCGCGAGCGCGTCATGCGCAACCGCCAGATCGCGCGCATTCTCAAAACGGAAGCGCGGCGTGTGCGGACTGCGGCCCGTAAGCACGACTTCGAGCGCGGTCAGCGGAAACACAGTCGCGGTCGTCTGCGGCACGTAGGCGATGCGACGCGCACGCGCGCGTGCTTCGATGGCGCGCAAGGGCACACCGTCGAACAACACCTCGCCGCGCGTCGGCATGAACAGCCCGCAGAGTAAGCGTATCAACGACGACTTGCCCGATCCATTCGCGCCGATGAGCGCCGCAAGCGTGCCGCGCCGTAAATTCAGCGATGCGCCGCAGACTACTTCCGGCAGTCCGGCCGCATAAGCGAAATGCAGCCCGCGCGCTTCAAGCAACGCCGCGCCGGATACGACCTGCGCGCGTGCGTCCGCAACGGGCGTGGCCGTGCGCTCGCCTAAACTTTCACTGCGGCTGCTGGCCACTCTGTTTGAATACCTCCGGGTGCAGCAACGCGGCGAACTTGCGCGCCGTGTCGCCGACAAACTGCGACGGGTGCAGCACCGACGTGTCGCGCACCGCGTAGACACGGCCCGTGCGCACGGCCTTGACCTGCGCGAGTTCGCGCCAGACGGCTTGCGTGTCTTCGGCTAACTTGTTGTCCGTCGTATTTTGTTCCAGATCGATGATCACTTCCGGGTCGAGCGTGGCGACGGCCTCTTTATTGATCTGCCCGAAACCGCTCGGCGCGGCCGGCGCGATTGACTCGCCGCCCGCCGTTTCGATCAACTGCGCGATGAAACTCCCTTGCGTCGCTGCGTACAGCCCGCGCAGCGTGCCCGGCACGCGATCCACGATACAAAGGACGCGCACACGCGGACTATTGCTCGTACGCGCCCGCACGTCGGCAAGTTTGGCGCGCGTCTCCGCGATTAGTTGCTGCGCTGCTGTCTCTTGCCCCGTGGCGCGCCCGATCTGTTCGATGCCGGCGAGCGCGTCCTCGACCGACCGGCTTGGCACGACAAGCGTCTGCAAGCCCAGCGCATCGAGTTTATCTTTGACGAACGGCGCTTGCGCGTCCGCCATCACGATCAGATCGGGGCGCAACGATGTTACCTGTTCAAGGTTAGTATTGCTCCAACCACCGATGCGCGGCAACGTTTTGACTTCCGGCGGATATTCGTCGTAGTCCGAAACGGCCACGATGCGCGGGAACAAACCTAAGCCGTACAGCACCTCGGTCGTGCTCGGACTGAGCGAGATGATGCGCGCGTACTGCGGCGGTGCGTTGGTCGCTGTCGGATTCGCCTGCTGCGGCGGTGCAGCGCGTTGACACGACACGCCGCACGCGCAGGCGAACAGCAACAATCCGATCACGTACCGCTTAATCCGTCGCAAGTTGGTTAGCATCGGACTGTTCCTCGTCTCGCTCCGGCGCGCGGTAAGGGCAATGGCGGCAACCGCTCTCGCAACAGTAGCCGCGTCGCAGGTGGAAGCGCGCGGTGAAGACAATGGCCATGCCTTCCCGATAAAAATCCTCGCCCTCGACGAGCGGACTCTCCGCCGGCTGCTCTTTCATTCTCCACACAGCTAGAAATTAAACTGCGCGCCCGCGCGCCCCGTGCGCCCCGGCGTGCGAAAGCCATTCTCGAAATACTCGCGCCCCGTCAGATTGTCCACGTAACCGAAGAAACGCAAAGAGCGCGCATCATTCAGCGGCCACGTGTAACTCGCGCCCGCGTCCGCCTTGCGTATGCCGGCGAAGCGGAAGACGTTTGCGCCGAACGTCTGCGGGTTGAAGATGCCCACAAGGTAATCGCTCGACGCGGTCAGATCAAAGTTGACCAGCACGCGCCGGCCGATGTGCTGCGTGGCGACGAGCGAGAATTGATGATCGGGAATGACGAACGAGCGCAAGACGCCCGCGACGCGCGGCACACGCTCGTCCGCGTTCGTGTAAGTGTACGCGGCGGTGAGATCGAGTGCGCGCGTCGGGGCTGCCGCCATGCTCAACTCTAGCCCACGTGCCAGCCCGCCGCGCGTGTTGGCGTAACCGCCGAAACGACCGAACGGATCGGGCTGCGTGACGAGGCCGGAGAAGTCGAACGCGATCACTTCCTGCAAGCGCGTGTAGAAGTAGGTGGCGGCGGCGCGCACACGATTATTTGCGAGCGTTTGATCAATGCCGGCGTCGAAGGCGAGTGCGCGTTCGGGGCGCAGGCGCGGATCGCCGAATGCGCCGAAGCTGCCGCCGAAGAACGACGTGCCGAATCGCTCGAACAAAGAAGGCGCGCGATAGCCGTTGCCGACGTGCCCGCGCAGTTTCGTGCCCGTCGTGCGGAAGACGTAAGCGATTGAGCCGTCGCCGGTGTAAGCGTTCGGCGGCGCGTTGAAATTGAAACTGCTGTAGGGCGATGCGCCGGCGGGTGTGAAGCGCGGCGCGTTGAGCGTGAAATGTTGCGCGCGAAACGCGGCCGAGAGTTGCAGCCGATCAGCGAGCAAGCGAATTTGATCTTGCGCGAAGAACGAATGACTGCGCTCGGTGACAGTGACCGCGGAGTTATCGGCCGGCGACTCAGGGAAAGAGTTGTTGATAAATCGCTCATGCTCGAATTCGTAACCGGCGGTGATGAGTTGCGCGCGGCCGAGTTGAAAATCGGTGCGCGCGTTGAGCGTGTGCGCGCGGCCCTCAAGCTCGTTGCGCGTGTTGCCGAACGGGCCGAAGCCGGTCGTGCCGCCGGGGCCGTCGCGGAACGTGGCGTTGTTGCGGTTGCCCTGATAAGAGATCGTGTAGCTGAACTGGTCGGTCGGTCGCCCGGTGAACACCAGCGCGCCGGAGAAGAAACGCGCGGCCCGCGCGAAGTCAGGATCATTTGATGAAGGAATAAACGTGGCCGCGCCGATGTTTAATTGACTGGCCGGTGTGCCCGTTTCAAAGCGGCGCAATTCTGAGCGCGCGAGCGGCACGGCGTTGATGATACCGGCGGGCAGCGCACCCGCGATGGGGCGCGGATCGCTGTTGAGTTGCACGAAAGCATCGGCCGCGTAGAGCCGCGCGCTCAGAGTAGTGGTCGGCGTCAAACGAAACAGCACGCGCCCCTGTCCGCTCGTGTTGTGCGCCGCGTCGTCGCCGTCCACGCCGCGCGTGACGTTCAAGTGCGCGACGCTCGCGCTATATGTGATGCGGTTCGCGCCTGACCCACCCGCGATCTGTGCGCGCCCGCGCAAGAGACCGAGACCGCCGCCTTCAGCGAGCAGACTGCCGTGCGTGGGGCCGCCACCTTCGTCGGTCACGATGTTGACGACACCGCCAAGCGCATTCGTGCCGTAGAGCGACGAGCCTGAGCCGCGCAAAACTTCGACGCGACTCGTGCCCGTGACGAGCAAGTCGCTGATGTAGCCTTCGGCGTCGCCCTGCGGCGCGGACGGATCGCGGAAACGCAAACCGTCAATCAACAGGGCCGTGTCTTGATTACGCAAGCCGCGCGTCTTGATCGTGGTTTGCGCACCGGGGCCGCCGAGTTGTTGCACGCGCAAGCCCGGCACGGTGCGCAAGGCTTCGGGGATCGAGAACTCGTCGCGTTCGTCAATCTCGCGCAACGTGACGACGCTCGTCGCCTTCGAGACTTCGTCCACCGCTTGCGGCGTGTCGGCGGCCGTGACGACTACTTCAGCGCGCACGCCCGCAACTGCGAGCGGCAGATCGAGCGTCGCCGTTTGGCCGCGTGCGAGCCTAACGGTGCGCGCCGACGCGGGCGCGAAGTTGCGCGCGTCTGCTTCGATTAGATATTCGCCGGGCGCGAGTTGAGCGAAGCGGTAAGCGCCGTTCGCGTCCGTCGTCGCGGTCAGACGCAGGCGCGGCTGCCGCGCGTAAACGATCACGACCGCGCCGGGAATCCCTGCGCCCTGCGCATCAACGACGCGCCCGCCGAGCGCGGACACGTCGGTCTGCGCAGACGCGGCCACAGCACATAGACAGATAAGCGCGAGGCTCAAACTAAGCTGGCGAAAATTTTTGCTCATGTTCCTCATTCCTTTCCCCAACAGGCGGACGGGCAGCGCGACCACGTCGGGTGGAAAGGAGAAGCGGGAAAGCGCGGAGGTGGCCCCGCCAAAACAATAACGCCCTCGATCTTCCACGTGGAAGATCGAGGGCGTGTTCATTGACGTGTGAGCCTGACAGGCGGCGCGCGAGTTGCAAGATTTCAGCGCCCGACGCGACGTGTCTTTAGGTTCAGCGCCCGACGCCACTCGCTCTTACCCGGAGCGTTAGCGGTCGCCTCCGTCGGCAAAGCTGTTAGCTGTTAGCGATTAGCTCTTAGCTTTTATTTTAAGCTAACAGCTAACAGCTAATCGCCAATAGCTTCTAATGCAGGCAAGGTTTCCTGACTCCCGGCTCAAGCGTGTCGCCGCACGGCCTTCCCCATCGCTTCAAGATGAGTGACCATAAAACAGGGCCGCGACACAATCGCCGGTACACAGTGGCGGGAACCGTGCGGGCTTTACACCCGACTTCCCTTGTCGCCCTTCTTCTTGAGGGCACACCTGCGACGGTCGATCCGCACGACGCATCGAGCGCGCCGGATCGAAGTAGCGATTCAAAGTATTAGCAAAGAACGACTGACGAAAAAGCATTGCTTGCCAGTGCGAGCCGACACGCTAACACCGCCTCGCTGTGAACGTCAAGTTGCGCACAGACCGACTGCTCGCGCACCTCGCTGGCAAACGGTTAGAATGGCGCGCACGTTAATTTCAAGCCCGATTCTTTATGCGCGCGACACCACCCCAACAAATTAAACCGCCCATTTACGATCAACTCGCAGACCGCTACGACCGCGCGCTGCAACCATGCGAGCGTTTGTTTCTGGCGCGTCTGCGTGCGACGACGTTGCGCGAATTGCCCGCCCATAGTCGGCTGCTGGAAGTGGGCGCAGGCACGGGGTTGAACTTTCGCTATTATCCGGCGGGCGCGAGCGGCGTGGCCAGCGAGTTGAGCCGCCAGATGCTGCGGCACGCGCGGCGCAAACCTGAACGCCCGCCGCACGTTCAGCTCGTGCAGAATTGTGCTGAACAGTTGCCGTTCGCCGATGCTTCATTCGACGCGGCCTTTGCGACGCTCGTCTTCTGCTCGGTCGCGTCGCCGCCGGCTGCGTTCGCCGAGTTGCGCCGCGTCGTGCGCGTGGGCGGGCGCGTCGTGTTGCTTGAGCATGTGCGCCCCGACAATCTGCTCGGCCCCGCGTTCGACGTGCTCAACTTTTTCACCGCGCGCCTGTTTGCGGATCACTTCAATCGGCGCACCGCGCTCGCGGCCACGGCGGCGGGCTTGCGCCTCTTGCGCGTTGAGCGGCATCTGCTCGGCATCGTGCAACTGATCGTCTGCGAGGTCTGCTAGAATCGGCGCGATGATTGAGACGTGCGCACGCATCGGCTGTCAGGGCTGGAACTATGACGATTGGGTAACGCCGCCCGCCGCGCAACCCGTCTTCTACCCGCACGGCACGCGCAGCGTTGATATGCTCGCGCTCTACGCCCGCGCCTTCGACACCATCGAAGTTGATTCAACCTTCTACGCCGTGCCCGCCAATTCGACGATTGATCTGTGGGCGCGGCGCACGCCGCCCGGATTCACGTTCTCATTAAAACTGCCGCAGGCGATCACACACGAAGCGACCTTGCGCGCGAGTGGCGACGAAATCTTAAACGAGTTCTGCACATCAGCGCGCAGGCTCAAAGACAAACTCGGCGTGCCGCTTGTGCAACTGCCGCCGCAGTTCGAGGCGACGGACGAGAACGTCGCCGCGCTCAGACGTTTTCTGCCGCGTCTGCCGCGCGATATGCGTTTCGCCGTCGAGTTTCGGCACAGCGGTTGGGCGCAAGCTGAGATCGCGGAGTTGTTGGCGCAACACAACGTCGCCGTCGCGCTCGTCGAAGGGCCATGGATCGCACGCCGCGCGCTCTGGCAGATGGTCGCGGCCGCGTCGGCCGATTTCGCCTACGTGCGCTGGATGGGGGCGCGTGATCTGACGCGCTTCGACATAGAGCAACGCCCGCGCGATGAAAATTTGAACCTGTGGCGCGAAGCCATCACGCGGCTGTGTGCGCGCGTCCCAACCGTCTACGCTTACTTCAGCAACTATTACGAAGGACATGCCCCGGCGAGCGCGAACAAGTTGAAACGCCTGCTCGGTCAGCCTATTGTCGCGGCGGCGGAGTTGGCCGATCAATCTTCTCTTTTCTGACCGTTCCACGCCATCCTGAGTTAAACTAGCGCGCGTGTGTTGTGTGTATTGTCTTTGAATCATTGAAAGGCGATAAAAATGAATAGCTCCTTGGAATTGACCGCGCAGCTCGAACCACCCCGCCGCATCAAGACCGCGCTGTTCGTGGACTTCGATAACATCTACGTCGGACTGGACAAGCTCGACCCCGAAGCCGCGCAGAATTTCGCTACGTACCCCGCGCGCTGGCTCTCGTGGATCGAACAAGGCATGCCCAGTCGCGAGAACGGCACGACGGACACGACGTTGCAAAAACGCGCGATCCTGATCCGTCGTTGTTATCTGAACCCGAAACTCTTTTATAACTTTCGGCCTTACTTCACGCGCTCGGCCTTCTCCGTCGTGGACTGTCCGCCCATCACGCAACGCGGCAAGAACAGCACGGACATACAAATGGTCATGGACATCCTAGACCTGATGAACCACGCGACGCGCTTCGACGAGTTCGTCATCCTGTCGGGCGACTCGGACTTCACGCCCGTGCTGTTACGGCTACGCGCGCACGACCGGCGCACCGCCATTCTCACCATCGGCCCTATCGCGCCCGCTTATCGCGCCGCGTCCGATCTCGTCGTCAGCAACGATGTCTTCATCGAAGATGGTCTCGGCATGGTACCGCTGCCACTCGGCGAAATAGGCGCAACCGTTGAACCGCCGCCGCCATCGCCGCACGAAGAGGTGCTGGCGGCAATGGCGCAAAAGGTTTACGAGACCGTGCTGGCCGAAGGCGAACTGCCCGCGACCGGTCTCGTCCTCATCTTCAAAACCTTCCCCGATTTCACCGCCAGCGACAACTGGCTCGGCTTCTCTTCGCTCCGTTATCTCACGCTCGAACTGTTGCGCCGTCGCCCCGAACTGCGCATGGTTGATGGCGACCCGTGGCGCGTCGTCCTCGTCGAGCCACATACGCCGATTGAAGTACGTGCGTTGGCGGAAGAAGTCGCAGCGCCGTTCATCGCGGCGCAGACGGAGCAGGTTGCGCCCGCGTGTGAACCGGAACTCAAGGAACAGATCATCGCGCGCGTGCGGCAGTTCGTCGCCAACTCGCCTGATCCGGTGGACATGGCCCGCGCGGCGTTCGACGTGATCCGCACACTCGGCCCACAGGTGACGGAGACGGAGTGGGCCGGCGCAGGCACGTTCAAACTGCTGTTGCAAGGAGCCGCGCCGCTCGATTTTGAGATCCTGACCGCGCCGAATCAACCCGGCTATCTCTACGACCCTGAGCGTCACACACCGCCCACACCGCCCGACGCGAACGGCTTCGTCGCCGTGCCCGACAAACTCGATCATTTGCCGCCCACGCTCGCCGACGTTGTGCGCCGCGTCAGTCAGGTGACGGGCACGCCGCGCCTGACGCCCGAAGAGTACGCGCTCGTCTACACCGCCATCGCCGACGAACTGCTGCAACGGCCCTTCAATCTCACCTACACCTCGAAGGCCGTGCGCGATTATTGTCTGGAGCGCGGCGCGGCCATCCCGCGCAAAAGCGTCTGGTTCATCCTGCAAGGCATCACCTTCACCGGTCATCGCTTCGGCAAGAACCCGGAACAGGATACGGCAGCGCAACTCGCACAGGTCTTCCGCGACGACGTGCTCAAGCTCTGCGAAGACGCCGAACTGGAATTGGCCAATGAGGAACGGCAGGCGCTCGATGATTGGTTGCTCAGCGGACTGAATGGCGCGCAACCGGCACGCGAGATCGTGCGCGTGAGCGATGAACCGCTCAAGCTCCCGACCGAATTGGCCAGCACGGTCGAGCCGCAAGAGCCGTTCGTCACGCCGCTGGATTGAGCGAAGTTATAAACGACAAAGGTAAAGTAGAACGCGCCGGGCGCAAAGAATAATTCCTTGCGCCCGGCGCGTTCTGCTCAACGCTCTCTGCGTTTACTCGCCCTCGCCGGCAAGCGTCTGCATGATCTCGGTGAATCGTTCCACGTCGGCGCGTGTGCGCTCAAGCGCGCGGCGGCTGTCGAGGTAAGCGGCCCAGTGCGGCGTGTTGGTGAGCGCCTTGACCGTGTCTTCGTCGAGCGTCTGCGCCATCAACGCGATGAGGTCGCTAACGACGCGCGTGTGCTCCAGCAGCGATTGAATGATCGAGTAGGCCAGCCGCGCTTGCGCGAAGTCGAGATCATGCGCATCTTCGCTCTGCATTGTCGCCGGAGTCTCGTCGCCCATCATTAACTCTCTGTGCCCGACCACCAACTCCCGCGCACGAGCGGCAGCGCAGCGACCCGCGCCACGCGCTCGCCCGTTTCGTCGCTCACGCGCACTTCCGTATCCGGCGCAAGGTAATCGTATTTCACATAAGCAAGCGCAACCGCGCGCTTAAGCTGCGGCGAGACTATGGCGGACGTGCTGCGCCCGATGTCTCGACCGTCGGCGGCTTTGATCTGCGCGCCGGTTGCGGGCAGATGCTCATCATCAAATATCAACCCCGCCAACTGCTTCGCCACGTGCCCGCGCCAGTGTATGCGCGCGATGATCTCCTGCCCGATGTAGCAGCCTTTGGTGAAACTGACAGCATCGGCGGGCACGGACTCAAGCACGACGTTCGCCTCCGTCATGTCCACGCCATAGCGCGGCACGCCCGCCTCAATGCGCAACAGTTCAAGCGTATCTGCACTGCAAGGACGCGCGCCCGCCTCAACCAATGCCGACCGTAATTCGGTTATCGCGTCCGCGCTCGCGAACAGATCGAACCCGTCCTCGCCCGTATGCGTCGCACGAATAATCGTGAGCGGCTGTGCGCGCCATGTGATGACGACAACGCGCTCGCGCTCGACGCTGGCGGCGGCCGCGCCAAACACGTGCGCGATGATGGCGGCGGCCTGTGCGCCTTGCAGCGAGAGTTGCGCGGTCTCGTCCGTCACGTCTAGCACATGGAAATCGCCCGCGAGCGTAAAGCGCGCGAGCGTCTGCTGGACGCGCTCGCGCGTCGCGGCTTCGGTGTCGAACAGAAATGTCTGTTCGTCGCTCGCGCGCAGCACGCGCACCGACGCGAGCAGCCGCCCTTGCACGTTCGGAAACGCCGCGTTCATCCATGCGCCCGCCGCGAGCGTCTTCACATCGTTCGTGATCAGGCCATTGAGAAACTGCACCGCCTCCGCGCCGCGCACCTCGATGCGCCCGCGCGCCGACAGATCGAAGAGACCTGCGCCGCCGCCGCGCACGATCTCATACTCTGCCGCCGTGTCGCCTGTGCGCGCGGCCGTTTGTTCGAGCGTCTGACTCATCAGATGAATTACCGCCGCGCTTATTTCAACTTCTCAAGCTCGGCGCGTAGATGATCGTAGTCAGCTTTGTCGCCCGCCTTGAAGGCGAGATTGCTGTAGCGCAGCACGCCGTCTTTATCCAACAGGAAGACCGAACGATTGTCGAAGCCGGCCGCCTCGTTGAAGACGCCGTAGGTGCGCGCGATCTTGTGATCGTGGTCGGAGAGCAGCGCGAACGGCAGCTTATGGAACTTGGCCCACTCGTGATGTGAGAAAACGTAGTCGCCACTGATGCCCAGCACAGTCGCGTTCAGTTTCGCCATTTCCGCGAACGTGTCGCGCAAGGTGCAGACCTCTTTCGTGCAACCACCCGACCAATCGGCCGGATAGAAAGCGATGATCACGTTCTTGCCGTGCTGCGACGCGAGCGTCATCTGCTCGTCGGGGCTGAAGAAAATCTTCTCCTGCGTGGCATACGGCAGTTTGAAGTCCGGCGCGGCTTCGCCGACCTTCGGTGCGGCCGGCGCGGTCGCCGTGCTCGTGGCGCTCGCGCCGCCATAATGATTGTCGCTCGTCGCCGGTTTCGTTTGCGCATAGACGAACGCCACGACCGACAGGCTGAGCGCCGTCAACGCGAGGACGATGAACGAACGCAGCACGCGCCGCCGTGTGGTCTTAACTAAGTGCGATTGTGTCTGCGGGATCATAAGTCACTTACCTTTCTACTGAACTGCTTGCCGAGTTGATTGCCTGCGCGGCTGCATTTGTCGCAGTGCCCGCGCGACCGCCCGGTAGTCGCCGAGTTGCGCCGCCTCGCGGCGATGCGAAGCCAGCACCTGCGGGCTGGGATGATAAAGCGGCACGAGCGTGCGCCCATGCCAGCGTAAAACTTGCCCGGCGTTCTCCTTGAGTGAGAACGGATGATACTCAATGCCCCTGAGCGCAGCAAGCGCGACCGCGCCGAGCGTGACGACGACCGGCGGCGTGAGCAATTCGATCTGCCGGCGCAAGAAATCCGCGCAATTGGTAAGCTCTACGTTCGTCGGCTTGCGATTCGTGCCCGCTTCTGTGCGCGGGTTGCAGAGCGCGGCGTTGGTGATAAAGATGGCCGTGCGCGGCAAGTTGATCGAAGCGATGAACCGCTCGAAGTTGCGCCCCGACTGATCGCCGGAGAAGGGCACGCGCGTGCGGTCGCCGCCGTGCCGCCCTGGAGCTTCGCCGATGAACAACACACGCGCCGTCAGGTCGCCGTTGCGCTCGCTCAAGACCGCCGAACGCCCGCACATCGCCGGACACTTGCGACACGCCGCCGCATCCGCGACGAGCGTGGCAAATTCCGTGCGCCGCTGCGCTAATATACTCACCGCTACTTCGTCACCGTGATCTCGCGCGTGGTCGCGTTATAACCGCCGTTGTCAACGACGTTACCATCCTTGCCCACCAGTTCAAGTTTGACCGTGTGCTTGCCCGCCGTCCAACCGGTCAGCCAGATCGGACTCCACTTGTCGAGGAACTGCGCCGCGCCGCCGTCCACCGAATAGCGCACGCGATAGTCGCCGCCATCGCCTTGCAGCTTCGCGTTCGACAACCAGAAGTCGATCATGATCGTATCCGTGTCCGCGCCCTTGTACTCGCCTTTCGGCCGGCTGTAGGTCAGAAGCGGCTTCTTCGGATCGACCGCGCCGCCCATGCTTGCCGGCATGTCCTTGCCCTCATGTACTGGCGCGGCGGCGTTGGCGTTTGCGTTGGCTACGTTGGCGTTCGTGTTTGCCTTGTTCGTGTTCGTTGTGTTTGCGTTCGTGCTCTTGGCTGCTGCGTTCGCGTTCTTGTTGTCGGCCATCGTCTGGCCCGTGCCGGTTGTGGTCGGCTTGGCGGCATCGCCGCCGCCTTTGACGGTGAACGTGACCATCTGGAACGAGCCAACGTTCTTATAGCTCTCGTGCCACGGGCGTGAGGCGAAGACGCGCAGGGTGTGCTTGCCCTCGGTCACGTTGCGCAACTCGAACGGCTCGGCCAAGTCGTAGTAAGCCTCGTAAGGCGCGTTGTCGAGAATGACGTGGATGTGGTTGCCCTTCATCGTCGCGGGATCGTTGTTGACCATCGTCGCCGGGTCTTTGCCCGGCTTATAACCTTTCAGGTCGCCGCTCAGATTGAGTTTTACATTGACAGTCGAACCATTGATGGTCGCGCCCTCGGCCGGTGTGACGAAACGCAACACGGGACTCGCTTCGTCTTGCTGCCCGCGCGCGGCCGTCTGATCTTTGATCTTCTGCGGCCGTTCGACGACCGAGAGGTTCTGCACTTCAGGCGTCGCGGGCGGTGGCGTGATGCTAGTGGTCACAGTCGTGTTGGCGTTCGAGTTGTCGGCGGTCGTGCAACCGGCGAGCAGGAGCGCGCACGCGGCGCACGCGAGCAGCAGACGAGACGCGAGTTTCATAACTTGCCTCCAGATGAGAATCGGTTTGTGGCGCGAGTATATGCGAGGCTGGGACAGTAGCGCGAGCGGGAGCAAGGGGATGATGCCAACAAGCTCATCATCGGCTCACCGCCGCTCGCGTTAATGCTCACACACCGGCCGGGCGGGCGCTGCCGTCCGCGCGCAAACGCGCTTCGACCGCGCTCCAATCTATGTTCGAGAAGAACGCTTCGATGTACTTGGGCCGCTCGGCCGGTTTGTAGTCCAAGAGGAACGCATGCTCCCACACGTCCATCACCAGCACCGGCTCGAAGCCTGCGACGTTGCCCGTCTCGTGCAGACTGATCCAGTGGTTCGAGATACGCCCGTTCGCCGGGTTCTGATAGCACATTGCCCAGCCGACACCGCGCATCTTGCCGACGCTCATGAAGTCTGTCTTCCAAGTGGCGTAAGCGCCGAACGACGCTTCGGCCGCCTTGAAGAAGTTTGAACTTTTGTCCGGGTCGGTGTTGCCGCCCTGCTTCATGTTGTCAAAGTAGTATTCGTGCAAGACCATGCCGTTGTACTCGAAACCGAGCCGGCGCGTCAGTTCCGAGTAAGCGGGCATCTCCTCCTGATCGACTATGCCGTCGGCGAGAATCTCCGCGATCTTCTCTGTCAGATGATTCGTCTCTTTCACGTAGCCTTCGTAGAGTTTGAAGTGCATCTCCAACGTCTGATCCGAGATACCGTTCAGACCGCTCAGATTAAACTGCCGCGCTTTGTAAGCTTCCGGCAGGCGCAAAGGGTTGTTGCTCATCTCGTCTTCCTTTCTATGTCGTGGCGGGTCATTGATTGCCTGTCAGTTTACTCTTACACATGCCCGTCTGTGTAACGAATCGGTAGAGAAATCGTGCCGGAAAAAGAAAAGGAAGAAGGAGCGAATGGGCCGTATGCGCGCCGGTCGCTTCCCTCTTCCCTGTCCGTCCGCTCAGCCGCAGTTAGTTACGACCGAGAATGATGTAGTCGCCGTGCGACGTGCCCATGAAGAAAAGCATGGGCAACGACAGCCATGCGTTGGTGCGCGAGGCGAGGAAAGCGCGGCGCGCAAGTTCCGGCGCGGCGGCCGGGCCGCCTTTGAAGCCCTCGATGATGCGCTTTTGCGCCGGCCAGATAATGCCCCAGACGTTCAACAGCATGATCAGACCCATCGCGCCGCCGATGCCGATGGAGAACGTCTTGTTGCTGGCGAAGTTGTCGCGCCCGACTTGGAATGTCGTGTCGAACCACTTGACGATCAGAAACGCCATCACCGCGAACAAGATCGCGACGACAACGGCGAACAAGCGCCCGTCCTTTGTCAACGCCGGTACTTTGTTGATGATCAAAAACTCGATGACGAACGTGACGATGGGCAGCAGCAACCAGACGAGCAGCGTCGTCCAGACGTTCACATTGCCGCCGGCCGCGTTGGCATTGACTACATCGGTTTTGAGGATGTACATGGCATAGTACGTCAGCCCGACCAGCACCGTCACGACCGCGCCCCAACGGAAATACCAGAGTGTGCGGCTGAGCAGATCGGGGTTCACCTTCTTCTTTGTGTCCGCGTCCAGCCCCTTCTGGAAGGGCACGTTGACGAGGTTGAAAAAGTAGAGCAGACCGATCCATGTGATACCGGCGACGAAGTGCGCCCAACGCAAAATGATGCGCACAAGATCAGTGGTGCTAGGCGCATGGAAGATGCCATCCAGCAGCGCGAGACCGACGGGGAGATGAGCGGTTGACTCGATCAGCATATAACCTCCGAATTGTGCAAGTGTCGTTCAGGTGTGCGGCGAATACGCTTCTACAACTGCTAAAGCTGCCGTGCAAATACGCGCGCGAGATTAGCACCAAGCAAAGCGCGGCGCAATAACCTTAAAGCAGAGGTTAGAGATCAGAGGTTAGAGGTCAGTAAAGACGGGAACACTGATCTCTGACCTCTGACCTCTACTCTTCCGTCGGGCGTGGGCCGGCATCGAGGTTGCGGACGCTCGCTTGGCCCAGTACGCGCACGCTGAGCGCGCCCTGCACGTGTACCTGACAGGAGAGGCGCACGTTCTCCGCCAGTCCCGTCTCCATCGCCAAACGGTTGCGCTCGGCGTCCTGCATCTCGCCCGCGTCACCCATCAAAACCTCGACCCGGCAGGTCGTACATTTCGCGTTGCCGCCGCAACGATGCAAGATGTCTATGCCTGCGTCCTCAATGGCCAACACGAGTTTGCGGCCCGCTTTCGCGTCAAACGTCTGCGTGCCTGTGGCCGTCTCTGCCTCGATTCTCGGCATAAGAAAATGCGCTCCTGAATTGTTTTTATTTGAAAGCTTGCGGGCAGTGTACCGCAAAAATAGGAAACGCGGTACGCGCGAAGTCACGTCGCGCCCCGCCCGCAGGCAGGAGACGACGTGACTTGTGCGCGCACCGCATTGAGCGCGAACGCTGTTTAGCCGCGTGTTAGGCCGTGAACGACGAGCCGCAGCCGCAGCCGCCGGTCGCGTTCGGGTTCTTGAAGGTGAAGCCCGATCCCATCACGCTGTTGGCGAAGTCGATCTCGACACCGTTCAAATACTGCGCGCTGAACATGTCCACGAACAGACGCACGCCATGCTGCTCCAGCACGAAGTCGCCCTGCTTCGTCTCTTCTTCGATGTTCAGGCTGTATTGGAAACCGGAGCAACCGCCCGGCACCACGCGCACGCGCAAACCGGAAGTCTCCGGCAAGCCCTCTTCGCCCGCCATGAATTTCTTGATCTCGACCGCTGCCGCTTCCGTCACACCCAGCGTCACCGCGGGCATCGTGTCTAACGTTTGTGTTGCCATGCTTCTGCTCTCCTTAAAAAAATAATCAGTTCGTTACGTTTGCCTTGGTTGTTAGATGCCTTTGCCTCGCGCCGGACTGCTTGCAGTGCCAGCCAATCGGCACGAACAATTAACAACTAACAGTTAACAAATTCAGTGCGCCTTGCCCAAGACCACTAACTCAGGCTTCATCGCTTCAATCGAAACTTGCCGTGCCACCTCTTCGGCCACATGCCGCATGGCTATCGCCTGCGGCGTATCGGGCTGACCCAACACGAAGGGCACGCCACGGTCGCCGCCCTCGCGCACCTCCATGCCAATCGGGATCGCGCCGAGGAACGGCACGCCGTACTCGTCGGCCAGACGCTGCCCGCCGCCTTCGCCAAAGATGTTGTAGCGTGTGCCCGTGTCCGGCGCGACGAAGTAGCTCATGTTCTCGACGATACCCAGCACCGGCACATGCACCGTCTCAAACATGCGCAACGCGCGGCGCACGTCCGCGACCGAGACAGCCTGCGGCGTCGTCACCAACACTGCACCCTGCACCGGCACGAGTTGCGCGAGCGATAATTGCACGTCGCCCGTGCCCGGCGGCATGTCCACGATCAAATAATCAAGCTCACCCCATAGCACGTCGCCGAGAAACTGTCGCACGAGACTGTGCAGGATCGGCCCGCGAAAGATCATCGGCTCGTCGCCGGGCTTCAAGATGCCGATGGAGATCAACTTGATGCCGTGCGCTTCGTTCGGCACGAGCTTATTGCCCGACACAATCGGCTGCGCGTCCGCTATGCCGAGCATCAACGGCGCGTTCGGGCCGTAAAGGTCAGCGTCCATCAACCCGACCCGCGCGCCGTTACGCGCAAGCGACACTGCGAGATTCACCGCCACCGTTGACTTGCCGACGCCGCCCTTGCCCGACGACACGGCGACAATGTTGCGCACGCCCGGCACGACCACCTTCTCCGTGATGCCCCGCCCCTTCGGCACTTCCGCATCCATTGTCACGCGCACCGTCTGCACACCCGGCACGGCGCGCACCAACTCCTGCGCCTGCGCCTCCATCTGCTCGCGCACGGGGCAAGCCGGCGTCGTCAACACGATGCGAAACGACACATCGCCGCCAGCAATCTTCAGGTCTTTAATAAAACCAAGTGCCACAATGTCCTTGTGCAAGTCCGGGTCAACCACCCCGCGCAAGGCTGCGAGCACGCTCTGTTCGGTTACTTGGGTCATATCTTTATGAACAATTAATCCTGCAAGGCTGCAATGCCGCTAGGCACTATCTGTTCCGCCTGTCCCGTTACCATGTCTGTTCGTTGCGATCCGTTCGACCATTCTTTCAAGGCGACCGATGTCCTCACTATTACGGCGCGTCAATTCCTCCGTCCGCATCTGTGAGTCCATAAGCGCGCTATGTCGTTCGCGCCAGTCTTGATCGGTTTGCCGGGTCGCTTCTTCCGTCCGCATCTGCGAATCAATCAGCGCGTTATAACGCTCGCGCCAGTCTTGGTCAACATGCTGCGCCGTCTCCTCCATCCGCA
Organism: Acidobacteriota bacterium; assembly: GCA_031359515.1. Taxonomy (GTDB): domain Bacteria; phylum Acidobacteriota; class Blastocatellia; order Pyrinomonadales; family Pyrinomonadaceae; genus QHXQ01. The sequence continues at coordinate 16,303 of JANMAD010000120.1, forward strand.
TCTGTGCGCTTAACAGCGCATCGTAACGCCCACGCCATTCCTTATCGGCTTGCCGGTTCGCCGCTTCCGTCCGCATCTGTGAATCAATCAGCGCGTCGTAGCGTTCACGCCACTCGCGCCGCTCGGTCTCTGTGCGCATCTGTGAATCAATCAGCGCGTTGTATCGCTCGCGCCACTCGCGCCGCTCGCGCCGACCCGCACGGATCACCAGCGTCATCATTCGCTCCAAACGAGCCATCCGCTTGTCCGCCTGTTGCATGTGATCGGTAAATTCCGCTTGCCGGTCAAGGATGAAGTCCATCTGCCGTTGCCGGCGTTCATCTTCACTCATGGCTGGCCGCCTTTCTGCGCGCTCCGCCTTGCTGCTTGTGCCGTACCGCCAAGCTTAACTTTCTTCGGTCTGAGTACGCGATAAGCGCAGTGCGATGCGCCGCCCGCGATACGCGACTCGCGGAAGACTTCTGCGCCGAGCAGGTCACGATAGACGAACAATTCGCGGTCGCACAACTGCCGGTACTCGCGCGCCACCTCTGCCTGCGGACAGTTCCATTCAGTCAGCAGGTACGAGCCGTCAGCCAGCTTTTCCGCTTCGGCCTCGTAGCCTAACTCGCGCAACGATTCGGTCAAGCGACGCACGCGCGCGTCGAAGCCCAGCCCCTCAAGTTCTGGACGTAGGCGCGCGATCATTTCGTCGGCGCAGCCGCAGAAGATCGCGTTCAAGCCGCGCTCGCCCCAGACGCTGTTGACTTGGCGCAGCACCGCCCGCGCAAACAGATCGTACCGCTTTGGAAATAACTCTTCGGACTTCTGTGTCAAGCGATAACGATGCGCGGGGCGACCGCGCTCGCCGCGCTCCGGCGCATGCTCCACATAGCCGTCACGCTCCAGCACATCAAGATGTTTACGCACACACTGCTTGGAGACACCCAACTCTTGCGCCAACTCGTCCGCGCCCAAATGCCCGCGCGTACGCAGCAGACTGACGATCTCGCCGCGCGATGCACTAACTGTATTATTGAGCACTGCGACCACGAAAGTTATGCTACTTGCGCCGATCTGCTTTGTCAACCGGATGGTTGTTTTATTACGATGAGCGCACACGGACTCTTGCCAACCGGCGCACACGGTCTTACTCTTAACGCACTTACGTGTGAGTTTGTAGAGTAAAGATATGAACGAAGTAGCTGAGCAAAAGATTGTGCGTTGCGCGTGCCCGCATGATTGCCCGGACACATGCGCGATGCTGGTGACGGTCGAGGACGGGCGCGCGGTCGGCGTCGCAGGCGATCCTGCGCATCCCGTCACGCGCGGCACGCTCTGCACCAAAGTCGCCAACTACCACGAGCGCACGCACAGCCCCGACCGTGTCCAGACGTGTCTGCGCCGTGTCGGGCCGAAAGGCGCGGGGCAGTTCGTGCCCATCAGTTGGGATGATGCGCTTGATGAGATCGCAGCGCGTTTTCGTGCGCTCGCAGAGTCAACGGAAGGCGCAGAGACAATCATGCCGTACAGCTATTGCGGCACGATGGGCTTGGTGCAGTCGCAGTCAATGGATCGCCGCTTCTTCCACCGGCTCGGCGCGTCCATACTCGACCGCACGATCTGCGCGTCGGCCGGCGCGGCCGGTTATAAGGCGACAGTTGGCTTGAGCCTCGGCACTGACCCGGAACGGTTTGGCGATGCGCAGTTGCTCCTGCTCTGGGGCACGAACACGATCAGCAGCAACGTGCATCTCTGGCCGTTCATCCTTGCAGCGAAACACAAAGGCGCGCGGGTCGTGGCGATTGACCCGCGCCGCACGCGCACCGCCGATCAATGCGACGAGCATATCGCACCGTTGCCCGGCACGGACGCCGCGCTTGCGCTGGGTCTGATGCACGTCATTTTCGCTGAAGGGTTGGAAGATAAAGATTATCTCGCGCGCTACACCGTCGGCGCGGACGAATTGCGGCAGCGCGTGCGCGAGTATCCGCCCGCCCGCGTCGCGGAGATTTGCGGACTGGAAGCAGAGACAATCGTGCGACTCGCGCGCGAGTACGCGACGACGCGCCCCGCCGTCATACGCATCAACTATGGTCTGCAACGTCACGCGGGCGGCGGCATGGCCGTGCGCACGATCAGTTGTCTGCCCGCCGTCGTCGGCGCATGGCGCGACGCGGCCGGCGGCGTGCTGCTCTCGACGAGCGGCGCGTTCCCGCTTAACTATCCTGCGCTCGAACGGCCCGATCTCATGCCCA
>JANMAD010000155.1:0-11280 GCA_031359515.1 Acidobacteriota bacterium
CGAAGCCGCCCGTACCCTGAAACAGATAACGAATCGTCGGCACGGCCGCCGCCACGCCGTCCACCTTCAACAACTCGTCCGCATACTTCGTGCTGAGATTGGCCGTCGAAGAGGTCAACTCCAAGCCGCCGGGGCGCGTAAAGATGATCTCCGCGCGCAGGTTCGACGAGCGCCGCTGCATCTCGTGCGACATGCCCCGCGACAACCCCGTGAACATCATCACCAGACACACGCCCAACGCCACGCCCACCACGCTCACAAGCGCACGCAAAGGCCGCTGCCGGATATTGTTGGTGACAAGGCTTTCCATAAAATGCATAGGTCAGAGGTTATTAAGCATGATTTTGACTAACCTCTAACCTCTGACCTCTGAGTTTATGGAGAGCCTTGTCACCAACAATATTCGGCAGCGACCATTGCGCGCACTTGTGAGCGTGGTGGGCGTGGCGTTGGGCGTGTGTCTGGTGATGATGTTCACGGGGTTGGTGCGCGGCATGTCGCAGGAGATGCAGCGGCGCTCGTCGAATCTGCGCGCGGAGATCATCTTCACGCGGCCGGGCGGGCTGGATTTGACCACTTCGACGGCCAATCTCAACACGAAGTATGCGGACGAGTTGTTGAAGGTGGACGGCGTCGCGGCGGCTGTGCCCTCGATTCGTTATCTATTTCAGGGCACGGGCGGTTTCGGCTTCGAGCAAGTGCAGGGGGTGGACTGGGAGCAATATGCGCAGATGAACGGGCAGCGCATTATCGAAGGGCGTGCGCCCGTCGCGCTCGATGAAGTCGTGATTGATGAGACGAAGGCGGCGAGCGGCAAATTCAAAGTGGGCGGCACGATCAGCCTGTTCGGCACGCAACCCTACCGCATCGTGGGCGTGTACACGCCGGAGGCGGAAGCGCGCGTGAAGATGACGCTCGCGGCCTTGCAAGATGCGCTCGAAGCGCCGGGTAAGTGCTCATACATTCTGGTCAAGGCGCGCGACGGCGTTGACCCGCTGGTGCTGGCGCAGCGCATAGACACGGCGTTGCCCGGCAACAAGATTCAATTGACGCGCGACATCATGGCGAACGCCGAGAAGCAGATTCCCTATCTCGGCGTGTTCCTGCGTGCGCTCGTCGTGCTGGCGGCGGTGGTCAGCGCGCTCGTCGTGATGCTGGCGATGTACACCACCATCACCGAGCGGACGCGCGAGATCGGCATGCTCAAGGCGCTCGGCGCGTCGCGCGGCTACATCGTCGGAGTGATCGAGCAGGAAGCGTTTCTGATCAGCGTGATCGGCCTCGTCGTCGGTTTCGTCGTCTCGTTTGTGGCGGGGCTGCTGATCCATCGCGTCTATGGCCTCATATTTGAATACGGTTGGCGGTGGGCACTGACGGCGGCGCTCATCGGCGTCGGCGGCGGTGTGCTCGGCGCGCTCTATCCGGCGATGCGCGCCGCGAATCTCGATCCGGTTAGTGCGCTATCGTATGAGTGACGAGTGACGAGTAAAACCCTTGTCTGGCTCGTCCCTCGTCACTGCTTTTATATGAAAACAATTTTGCAGGCGGAGAATTTAGAGAAGATTTATCGCGTGGGCAGCGTGGACGTGCCGGCGTTGCGCGGCGTGTCGCTCGACGTGGAAGAGGGCGAGTTCTTGGCCATTATGGGGCCGTCGGGCTGCGGCAAGTCAACGATGCTGCACCTGTTGGGCGGTTTACTGACGCCGACGCGCGGGCGCATCACGATTGACGGCGAAGACCTGACCGCCGCCTCCGACGCCAGGCGCACGGACATGCGCCGCCGCAAGATCGGTTTCGTCTTTCAACGCTTCAATCTCTTCCCGACACTCACGGCCGAGGGCAATCTGCGGCTCGCCGAACGAATTCACGCGGGCGGGGGCAACAGCAGTCGCGGTGACAACGCCACGCGCCGGCGCGAAATCCTGAGCTTGTTGCAACTCGAAGGCAAACTGCACCACAAGCCTTCGGAGTTGTCGGGCGGCGAACAGCAGCGCGTCGCGTTGGCCCGTGCCGTCGTCAACAGCCCGACGCTCATCCTCGCCGACGAGCCGACCGGCAATCTCGACTCGGAGAACTCCGCCATCGTCCTGAATATGTTTCAGGAGATGAATTATCGCTTCAACCAGACCATCATCATGATCACGCATAATCCGGAGGCCGCCGCCATGTGTCGCCGCATCATCCAGATGCGCGATGGCCAAATCATTGCGCCGGGCGGGGGCATACAGCTATAATCATAGGCAGGACACAGGTGACACGGGCAAGGGCGCGGCTTTTGCCTCTGCCACCTGTTGCTTTAGGGGCGCACATGTGGCGTACGACGCGCCAACGGTGTTTTTGTTGCTAAAAAAGATTATATTCTGGACTTACGGGCGCACCGCGTGGCAGTACGACATGCTGTGCGCGCTGATCCTCGCCTTCATCTTTCTCACGCCTAAAAGCTGGTTCGACACGAGCGAACGGATGCGCTGCGCCGAACATCAAAAGATTCCTGCGGCCAGCACTTCGCTGCCCACCGCGCCGGCGCAGATGCCGGCAGCACTCCCCGATACACAGGCAAGCGCACGACGCGCACAGGTGGCGAGTCGGACGTTTGCGCGGGCGCACGATGCGCGTCCGGTCGGGAGCGCGGCGGGCACGGCGGTTGCTTACCGGGTTGACATCAAATAGTTGTTCATTATAATCGCCCGATGTTTTTCGTGACCGGGCGCTAGAGAGTTTTCCCCCGTTTCTTAAAGGAGTCAGCATGAAGAAATACTTAACGCTTGGCCTCGCCATAATCATTACCCTCGCGACGGTCGTGACGACCCCACCGAGCGCGAGCGCGCAGAGCGCCGGTCTCGTCACTTCGCTCATCAACCGCATGGAGCGCAATCGCCGCGACATGCGCAGCCTGCGGGCCTCGATCACGATGGAGAAGTATGACGCGCAGATCAGAGACACCGATAAACGCGCCGGCACGTTGCTCTACATTCCCGGCGCGGGCACGAATCAGGCGGTGCGCGTTGACTGGCGCGCCCCGCAAGAGACGCTCGCGGTCGTGGACGGCAAGTACACTTTGTTCCGTCCGCGCCTGAAAATGGCTTATGTCGGCGACGCTAACTCCAACAAGAACACAAAGGTCAACAGCGTGCTTGGCTTCGGTCTGAACGTCTCGCAAGCGCAGCTCAAGACCTCGTTCGAGCCGATGCAGTATCTCGGCGACGAGACGCTCTGGGGCGGTGTGCAGACCACGCATGTGAAGCTTGTGCCGAAGGGCAAGGCGAGCTACAGCTACGCGGAGATCTGGGTGGACAATGCGGGCATGCCGGTTCAGACCAAAGTGATCGAACGCAACGGCGACGCGACGACCGTGCGGCTAATGGACGTGCAGCGCAACGTCCAACTCTCGAAGAACGAGTTCAAACTCGACCTCGGCGCAGACATCAAGAAGGTGCGCGGCTAAGACAGGCGCAATAAAAACACGACAGGTGAAAGGGTTCTGGCCCCCGAGCGCGCCGGAACCCTTTCGCATTTATGGCCGTCGGCGCGCCATTGTCCGCTTGCCTTCGGGCGCGCATTTTGCGTATCTTCTCGTGGCTGAACGGAAACAGGGAAGAACTGCAAGCAGGTAGTTGCCACCTAAGCCGGGCTTACGGCGACCGGCAGTCAAATGACAGATGAAGAGCAGAAGTAATTTTCTGAAACTCAAATTGCGCGAGGCGACCTTTATCGCGCGCGGCTTGGCATCATCGCGCCATCCCGTTCTGGCGCACGTCATCCCGATGCGCCGTTGCAATCTCGCGTGCGCTTACTGCAACGAGTACGACAATTTCTCCGCCCCCGTGCCGTTCGTCGAGATGCAACGCCGGCTTGACAAACTGGCCGACCTCGGCACATCCATCATCACCATCTCCGGCGGCGAGCCGATGATGCACCCGCAGATTTACGAGCTCGTCGCGCACATCCGCCGGCGCGGCATGATCGCCGGTCTCATCACCAACGGCTTCTACATCACGCCCGCAAAAATTAAGAAATTCAACGCCGCCGGGCTGGAATATCTACAGATCAGCATTGATAACGTCGAGCCGGATGAGGTCTCGAAAAAGAGTCTGCGCCTGTTGGATAAGCGGCTGCAATGGCTCGCCGAGCATGCTGAGTTTCAAGTCAACATCAACTCGGTCATCGGCGGCGGCATTAAAAATCCGGAAGACGCGCACACCATCGGGCGGCGCGCACAAGCGCTTGGCTTCACGACTACGGTCGGCGTCATCCACGACGGGCACGGCGAATTGAAGCCGCTCTCCGACCGCGAGCAGCGCGCTTATGAAGAGGTCAAGCAGCTGGGCAAACAGGAGTACGCGCGACTCGGTTGGTTTCAAGATAATCTCGCCGCCGGTCGCCCGAACGAATGGCGCTGCCGCGCGGGCGCGCGTTACCTCTACATCTGCGAAGACGGTCTCGTCCACTATTGCTCGCAACAGCGCGGCTATCCCGGCATCCCGCTCGCCGATTACACGATGGAAGATTTCGCGCGCGAGTACAACGCCGAGAAACCCTGCGCCCCTTTTTGCACCGTCGCCTGCTCACACAAAGTCGCCATCCTCGACAACTGGCGCAACCCGCAGCAACCGTTTGCCGTGAAGGCGCACGCACCGGAATTGAAAGAAGCCGTGCGCCATGTCTTGAGCGCTGAATAACGCACGCGCGCAAACGCGAGTGATAGATTTCTTGTTTTGCTTAAAGCAGCGTCCGATTTATGGGGCGCTGCTTTTAGTTTGCCGGTGTCTGCTCGGTCTGTTGCGCTATGCGCGCTCGCGCCGATTGACAACGCTCGTCCGGCACGGATTGTGTACATAAATCCCCGCCCAGAAATCTCTGATATTCAAGCACAGCTTCAGCGTGCCGCGCGAGCGCAGCGAGCGCGTTAGCGATGTGAAAGGGCAGCGCCGCATCAGGCTCGCCGCCCTGTTCGGCGGTGCGCAGTTCGCCGAGCGCTGCCGCCCATTGCCCGCTCGCGACGAGTTCGAGTCCGAGTTGTTTATGCGTGTGCGGATCATCATTGAGACGTAGCGCGGCGCGGTACTCGCTGACGGCGCGGGCGTGTTGCTCGTGCAACTTCGCGTTGCTCGCGCGGGCGAGGTGTCCGTCCAAGCCGAAGTAGTAGTGTTGAAAGAAGAGCGCGCCGAGCGCGGTCAACGAAACGGCGTAGATAAGCGGCAATGCGTGGCGCAATAAGAAACGTGTTTGAGCTTGCGGCGTGCGTTGCGGCGCGGCCTCAACGTCAACCGGCGGCGCAATTATTTCCGGCTCGTTGTCTTTGGGCCGTGCGCGTCGCCACAGCCGCGCGAGTAAGTAGAGCGGCAGCACGGTGAAGGGCAGGGCGAGCGTGCCGAGCGTCCATGCAGTAGTCGCAACCGGGCGCAATGCACGGCGGCGTGCGTCCGCCAGCACACAGGTCGAGCAGATGATGGCGAGCGCGCCCGCCGCCGGCAGCAGCACGTCAAATAACTGACCGGCGGAGATCTGCCAGTGCAAGCTCACACGTCCCGGCAAACGCACCGCAGTCTGCCAGCTTAGCTGAAATTGATTTATGGTTGGCGCGCTACGTCTGCGCCGACGCTGTGCAAGGTCATAGAACTGGACAGACCCAAGCCCGAGAGGCGGCCCGCCATGATCACGATCATCTCATCCTGCTGGGTAATGCCGGCTTCGAGCAACGTGCGGTCGGCCGCGTGGAGCATGTCCTCGGTCGTCTGGGCCTGCGGATGTACGAGCGGCTCGACCGCCCAGATGAGCGCTAATTCGTTCTGCACTTCGCGCGAATAGGTCAGCGCCACGATGCGCTGTTCGGGCCGCAAGGCGGACAGGCGACGCGCCATCAAACCTGATTCGGTGAAGACCGCGATCACCTTTGCATCCATCTCGTTGGCCGCGAACGCCGCCGCCTCGCAGAGCGCGCGACTGACACGCCCCGTCTGTTTGCCGACCCATTTGGTGATCGCGCTCGAGCCGGTGGGCCGGCCCGTCTCGGCTGATTCGATGATGCGCGCCATCGTCGCCACCGCCGCGACCGGGTACTGGCCCGACGCGGTTTCGGCCGACAACATCAACGCATCCGTGCCGTCCCAGACGGCGTTCGCCACGTCCGACGCTTCGGCGCGCGTCGGGCGCGGCTCGGTGATCATTGATTGCAACATCTGCGTCGCCGTGATGACGAACTTGTCCGCGCGGTTCGCCTCTTCGATGATGCGCTTCTGATAGACGGGCACAAGCTCCACACTCGTCTCGACGCCGAGGTCGCCGCGCGCCACCATCACGCCGTCCGTGACGGCAATGATCTCGGCCAAGTTATCAATCGCTTCGGACTTCTCGATCTTGGCCACGAGCGGTTGCTGGCCGCCCGCCGCTTTGATCGCGGCCTTCGCCTCGACGCAATCTTCTGCCCGGCGCACAAACGAGAGCGCGATGTAGTCCACCGCTTGCCGCACGGCCCATTGTAAGTCGCGCCGATCCTTGTCGGTCATTGACGGGATCGGCAAGGCGACGCCCGGCAGATTGATGCCCTTGCGCTCGTTCAGCGCGCCGCCGTTGATGACGCGACAGATGACATCCGTCTCCGTCGTGCGCTCCGCGTGCAACTCAATCGCGCCATCGTCGAGCAGAATCCGCGCGCCGGGTCTGACATCGCGCGCAAGGCCCGGATAATTCGTCGAGACTTCATGCGCGTCGCCCGCGACCGAGCGCGTCGTGAGCGTGAAGAGCGCATTCTCTTCGAGCGTCACGGCTTGCCCGCCCTGCAAGACGCCGGTTCTGATCTTCGGCCCCGACAGATCGACCAGCACCGAGAGCGGCCGTTTCATCCGTTCGGCGGCAGCACGGGCGCGGCGGATCGCCTCGGCATGCTCCTCCTGCGCGCCGTGCGACATATTGATGCGCACGGCGTTCGCGCCCGCCGCTAACAATGCTTCGAGCGTCGCCGGCTCGCGCGACGCCGGCCCGATAGTGGCAAGTATCTTTGCTTTCCTCACAATCACTCCCAGAGATCAGTAAGACTTTTTAAACTAACCTCTGATCTCTAACCTCTGACCTCTTTGGTTAATTTGTTGCCAGCGCTGTCTGTATCGCGTTGTCGAGCGCGGTGGCGGCGGCGCTGTCGAAGCCGACGAAGCGTTTGACGAGGCGGCCGTTGCGGTCGAAGACGTAGGTTTGCGGGATCGCGTCGGTCTGCGAGAAGACGGCGGCCGAAAGTTCGTCGTCCGGATAGCCGAGTTGGTAGGAGATGCCGAACTGTTGCACGAAGCCGGCCACTTTCGGCCGGTCTTCGTCGCCGCCGACGTTGAGACCGACGACGTTTAGCCCCTGCGCGCCATAACGTTTTTGCAGCGCGATCAAGTGCGGCACTTCCTCGCGACACGGCGGGCAGTAGGTAGCCCAGAAATCCAGCACCAGCACCTTGCCTTTATAATCCGCAGCTTTCACGCGCCGCCCGTCGAGCATCGTCCAACTCTGCGCGCTCGTCGGGCGCGTCGCGTCTATTGCGCCACTGCTGCTGCTTGAACCGTGCGCGGCCGCAACGGGCGGCAACGGCAGCGACGTGCGCGGCTGCGTCGAGCCGCGTGGCGTATCGGTCGTCGTCGAGCTTGGGGGCGTTGCCCGATTGCAAGCGACGACGAGCGCGAGGCAGAGCGCGGTTAGTAAAGCGATCAGTGCTTGCGGCCGACGGCGCGCCCGAACCATGACGAATGATCTCATGTGCGCAAAAACTCCTCTGGCGTGAACGATGGGCGCATTCTACAACAAAGCAGAGAGAAGTCAGGAATTGATCCGGCGCGGCATTGATGTAAGCAGCAAATGAAGCGATGCTCAGTCTTGTTCATCTGTGCCGGCCGTTTGTTGGCCCAACTCTTCGGCGGAGGGGCGTTCATCTTGCGCGGGCACGCGGTAGTCTTCGTCGGCCCAGTGGCCGAAGTCGAGCAGTTTGCAGCGTTCGGAGCAGAACGGGCGGTGCGGATTATCTTGGCCCACATTAGTAGGTCGCTTACAGGTCGGACATTTCTTCATGTTTTCCCCCTTGGAAATGAAAAAAGCAAAAGAGACACGTGAGCGGTCGCCTTTGCCTTTAACCTTAACCTCGCTTGTCCCTTCCATCATGCCGGCGCTAAATGCGGCGGATGCTTGAGCAGAATCTTGCGATCTACGAAGTCGATCATACCGGCGCGGCGCATGTCGTTCAAGCGCACGGTCACGCTTTCGCGCGTCGAGCCGACGATGGACGCGATCTCGCGGTGCGGCAAGGTGAGATCGATCAGCACGTCGTCGCCTTCGCGCCGGCCGTAACGCTCGGAGAGATCAACGAGCAGCTTCTCCAAGCGCGTCGGGATCGGGTCGAGCGCAAAGTCGGCGACGCGCCGCTCCGAACGAGATAAGCGTTGACCGACCAGCCTGAAGGTGTAATCATAAAGCTCGTGACTTTCCCCCATCGCTAGTCTGAAATCTTCGACGGGCAAGCGTAACAGACGCGCCTGTTCGTAAGCGACGGCGCACATCTGCCGTGCGCCCGCGCCGTAGAGCGCGAACTCGCCGAAGAGCGCGCCGGCCGGCAAGATGTCGATCACGGCTTCGCGGTCGGAGCAGTCGTCGAGGTAGCAGAGCTTCACGCGCCCGCGCGCGATCAGGTAGAGCGCGTCGGGCTTATCGCCCGCGCGATAGACGAACCGGCGGCGGCGCACGTCCCACGCGGTGGCGGCGGCGGCCAAGCTTAAGAGTAGCGGTTCGGGTAAACGCGGGCCGATCTCGGAGTGGCGTATAATGTCGGCGCGATCAGTCACGGTGAGATCGCAGGCGCGTCGTTGCGGCATGGGGTTTTTTTATCCTTGGCAGTTACAGAGAGTACCGTGGTTGGCTCAGCCTTAGTTATTCCGGCGGCGCGCTTGCGGGGAAAACAGCAAAACTTGCGCGGGGCCGAAAGATGTTGCGCTAAAAGGAGTCGGCAGGCGAGGAAAAAGGCACAGCACTGACCGCGACGACTTTTTAGCTTGATTACTTGAACACGTTTGAAAGGCTTCAGGCGTGTTGTTGACCGCACGCGAGCGAACGGTGACCGTCCTTGATGCGACGCACTCTAGCATGAAGTCTCGCGGGCGCGCAAGACCCTTGCACGGAAAGGGCGGGGCAGGACGACAAGGGGTTATGTTGACTAAGTTCAAAGTGCTATTAGTGGACGACAACGCCGACAAGCGGCAGTTGTTGACCATCGCGCTCGAAGCGGACGGCTACAGCGTGCATACGGCGATGGACGGCGCGGAAGGGTTGAGCGCGGTCGAAGCCTTGACGCCCGATTTGATCATCACCGATGTGAATATGCCGAAGATGGACGGTTATGAGATGGCGCGGCGCGTGCGTGCCAACCCCGTCACCCGCTTCATCCCGATTATCATCCAGACCTCTGCGCGCAACGCAGCGGAAGACGCACGGCGCGGCGCAGAAGTGGGTGCGCTCGGCTATATCACCGACCCGACCGATCTCGGTCTATTGCTCGCGCGGGCGCGCACCCTGCTCGACTTCAAAAATTATCTCGACTCGTGCGAAGAGGCGGCCTTCACGGATCATCTGACGGGCCTCGCCAATCGTCGCCGTTTCGAGCGGCAACTGGGGCGCGAGGTCGAGCGCACGCGGCGTTACGGGCGTGCCTTTTGTCTGCTGTTGCTCGATATAGATCACTTCAAATTGGTCAACGACAATCACGGCCACGAGGCGGGCGACGAGGCACTGCGCCGCCTCGCCAACGCCCTGCAAGCCGGCACGCGCGGCATAGACACGGCGGCCCGCATCGGCGGCGAAGAGTTTGCGATCATCCTGCCGGAGACCGACTCCGCGCGTGGGCTTGAAGTCGCCGACCGCTTACGTGAAGAGATTAAAGCGACGGAGATTCCTGCGGCCGGGCACATCACGGTCAGCATCGGCTTGGCCGAATGCACGGCCACGGCCGGTGACGCACGCGAACTGCTCGCCATCGCCGACGCCGCGCTTTACGAGGCGAAGCACTTAGGGCGTGACCGCGTCCAGTGTGCCGCGAACCCTACGCCCGCAATGGGCGTATCTTAAGAAAGGATGAAGGATGAGGAATGAAGGATGAAAGCATGCTGACGCAAGCTGCCCGACCTTTGTTTCCTTATGCATCCCTCATCCTTCATCCTTCATCTTTTAGGAGTATTGCATGGCTGATTATCGAGACACATTGGACGAATGGCGCGAAGCGGCACGGCGCAAGGCGCACGAGTTGGACGAGAAGTACAAGATCAAGGATCGCGTGGAAGAGGGCGCGCGGGCGGCGCAAGATGCGGCGCGGCGCGGCGCGTCGCGTGTGGCGAGCGAGGCGGAACGCGCTCGCGCCGAGGCCGAGCGTTTGGGCGAAGAGTTCGAGGTGCGCGGGCACACCGACGAAGTGAAAGAGCAGGCGCGGCGCGCGGCTAGTGAAGCGCAACGCGCGGCGCGCGAGGCGGGCGAGACGTTGCGCGGCGCGGGTCGTGCGGCGGGCGAACGGGCCGGCGAAGTTATTAACGAGGCCAAGAAACAGTACGGCCGCGCAGCGCGCGTCGTGGACAAGGGGGCGCGCATAACGCGGCTGACGACCGCGACCACCGCCGGTCTCTTCAAGGCTTACGACTGGGCGCGGGCCAATCCGAAGCACGCCGTCATGGTCTCGTTCTCGCTCGCGGCCGGCGCGACGGCCGGCGCGGCCTTTCCCGCGCTCGACGCGATCCTCTTAGGCGCGCACCCACACTGGCTCACACACTCCGCGCTGCCCGTCTGGGCCTTGCGCAAAGCGGGCACGAAGTTTGACAGCTACTTGCGCACACGTGAAGAACTGATCGCCGGAGGGGAATTGACCGAAGCCGAGCGCAAACGTGTCGAGTTCGAGCGCGAGATCGTGCGCTACGTCGGTGCGCCGCTCCTCGGCGCGTTCAGTTGCGCGGCGGGCGTGATGTTGTGGGCGCAGATTTTCCAACCCGGCACAATCGTCGGCGCGCCGATTGATTGGCTCATCGGCGGCAATCCGCTCTTGAGCGGCATCTGGCTCTTCGGCAACGGCGTCATCTGTTTCCAGCAGGGTTACAAGTTTTTCATGGTCGCGCTCAAAGACCAGCAAGACGTGCATCGCATCGTGCGTGAAATCAAAGGGCTGCTGCCGGCGGCTGCGACTGCATAAACGGTTGATTAGTCAGAGCCGACAGCGCGTGCGCCGTCCGAATTAAACTAAAGCGAAGGTTGCTCGCTTCAGCCGGGCACGCATGATTG
>JANMAD010000172.1:0-10275 GCA_031359515.1 Acidobacteriota bacterium
CCCCTCGCCGACGCGGGTCGTGTAGGTGCGGACGATGCCCAGCACGCCGGTGATGTGGTGCGGCGCGAGACCTGTGCCGATGGATGCACCGCCGGCGGTCGTGCTGGAAGAGGTGACGAACGGGTACGTGCCGTGATCCACATCGAGCAAGGTTGCCTGCGCGCCTTCGATCAAGATAGAGCGACCTTCGGCGGCGGCGCGGTTCATGTAGTGCATCGTGTCGGCGATGAAGGGCGCGAGGCGTTCGGCGAGCGGTGCAACTTGATCGAAGACTTCGTCGGCCTTGAGCGCCGTGCCGCCGTAAGCCTCGATGATGCGGTTGGCTTCTGTTAGATTGCGTTCGATGCGTGCGCGCAGCACGTCGGGCGCGAGGGCGTCGGCGACACGTATGCCGCGCCGCCCGGCCTTGTCTTCATAAGCCGGCCCGATGCCGCGCAACGTTGTGCCCACGCGCTCGTTGCCGAGCCGTTCTTCGCTGGTATGATCGAGTGCGCGATGATAGGGCAGGATCAGGTGCGCGCGGGAACTGACGAGGACACGTTCGGGCGTGACCGTGATGCCTTGTTCGGCTAGACGATCAGCTTCCTCGAAGAAAGCCTTCGGCTCGATCACCATGCCGTTGCCCAGCACACACATCTTGCCCGGATGGATGATGCCCGACGGGAGCAGGTGCAGGACGAACGATTTGTCGCCGACCTGCACCGAATGGCCGGCGTTGTGCCCGCCCTGATAGCGTGCCACCACGTCGAAGCGTTCGGCGAGCAGATCAACGATCTTGCCCTTGCCCTCGTCGCCCCACTGCGCGCCGATGATCACGATGATATGAGACATAGTTTTCAGCGTTGAGTTTCCAGTTTTCAGTCACAAGCGTCTTGCTGAAAACTGAAAACCGAAAACTGTTAACTAGCTTTATCCAGCTTGATAGGTTTTTCGATGAAGTAGTAGCTACAAGTGCCGCGCACTTCGCGCAGGTCGCGCTGGTCAATCGGAAAGTAGCGGCAGGCGTTCGGGCGGTCTTCATAGATGCCGCAGGTGCCCGAGCCGTCGGCCTCCTTTTTGAGGAAGGGGCACTTGTAGAGGATTTCGCAACACGCGCCGCAACGATTGCACTCGCCGCGTCGTAACGCTAACGCTTCGATGACCTCCTGCTTGCGCAGATTAGTGCGCAGGAAGCGGCGCAGTTTGCCTTGCGCCTGACGGGCGCGGAAGCGTGCGTCCTCTTGCACGGCGCGCAGGCGCTTGGCGGCGGCGAGTCGCTCTTCGAGCGTGTGCCGCTTGCTCTGCAAGGTGCGGATATTGTTTGGTGGTTTCATCAGCACGTAACGCCGGTCGGTGCGCGCCAAACACACGCGGAGCGCGACCGGCTTCCGCCAGCCTTCAAGCCTGGGCCGCGCCGCTGCTGGCGCTGACGTGCTTATCGATCATGCGCGCGATGGCATCTTTGCTCGTCGCGCCGACAATGCGCTCTTCCTCTTTCCCGTTCTTAAAGAGAATCAACGTGGGGATACCCTTGATGCCGTACTTCTGCGACACCGACGGGTTGTCGTCCACGTTTAGTTTGACGACCGCCGCTTGACCCGTGTACTTCTCGGCGACGGCGTCAACCGTCGGCGCGAGCATACGACACGGCGCGCACCACGCCGCCCAAAAATCAACCAGCACCGGCTTGTCCGACTTGAGCACATCCTGCTCAAAACTGCTGTCGCTGACCTCGCTAACATATTCGCTCATCTTAATTCTCCTTCTCCTTGAACTGCCGCGCGCGGGCAACCACAGCCCCGCGCCCGCGAAGTTAAGCTTACCGCTCTAACAGATCAACCCGCGCACAAGTCTCGCATAATTTAACTTATAACTGCGCCATAGCGCGATATAGCTCGACGTACTTGCGCGCCGCCGCTTGCCACGAATTATCTGCGCGCATGCCGTTCAACTGGATCGTGCGCCAGACTGCCGGCTCGGCGTAGCAGTAGAGCGCTTCATAGATGCTGCCCAAGAGCGCATCCGCCGAGTAGGCTTGAAACTTGAAACCATTGCCCGTGCCGCGCGCCCGGTCGAAGTTCTCCACCGTGTCGTCCAATCCACCCGTCGCACGCACGACCGGCACCGTGCCGTAGCGCATGCTGTACATCTGGTTCAGCCCGCACGGCTCATAGAGCGACGGCATCAGGAAGATATCCGCGCCCGCTTCGATCTGGTGCGCGAGCGGTTCGCCCGCGTAGCCCTTAAAAATCCCGACGCGATGCGGCGCGTGATCGCGGAGCGTCTGCAAAAAGTCTTCGTACACCTGCGCGCCCGCACCGAGCGCGATAAAGAACGCGCCGGTCTCAAGGATGTGCCCCGCCGCTTGCTGGATCAGGTCGTAACCTTTTTGCGCCACGAGCCGCGAGATGATCGCAACGATAGGCCGATCAACGTCTTCCGGCAGATGAAAATGGCGCAACAGGTCGAGCTTACATTCACGCTTGCCGGCGAGGTCGTCCGCATCGAAGTGCGCGGCGATGTGCGGATCAGTCGCTGGATTCCATACATCGTAGTCCACGCCGTTCGTGATGCCGACGAGCCGGTCGCGGCGCATGCGCAACAGCCAGTCCAGCCCGTTACCTTGCGCGGGCGTCTGTATCTCGTAAGCGTAGCGCCGGCTCACGGTCGAGAGCATATCGCTCGACATCAGTCCGGCCTTGAGCGCCGACGCCGTGCCGTCCACCATGAACGCATCATGCGCTTCGCCGTAGACGAACCCGAGCGGCGCGAGCGCGGCCGGGTCGAACGCGCCCTGATACGCGAGATTGTGGATGGAGAAAAGCGTGCGCGTGCGCGCGTAGTAATTGTCGAAACTGCGCCGCGCTTTCAGTTCCGCTGCCGCGAAACCTGAAGGCCAGTCGTTGCCGTGAACCACGTCGGGCGGCGGGCCTAAGCGGCGCAAGAGCGCGAGCGCGGCGCGACAGAAGAAGGCGAAGCGTTCGTGGTCGTCGCGGAAGCCATAGATGCTGTTGCGCGCGAAGTAGTGGGGCGCGTCAATAAAAAAGGTCGGCGCGCCAATCGCTTCGCTGTACCAGACAGCGGCGCGACCTGTACCGCCCATCCATTCGACGGCCAAGTTGTCAAATAACTGTTCGCGCAGCAATTCGCGCTTCGTCTGCTCGTAGAGCGGCAGGATGAGACTCGCGTCCACATCGGCCACCGCATTCAATGCTTTCGGCAGCGCGCTCGCCACATCGCCCAAGCCACCGGTCTTGGCGAACGGCACAGCTTCGGACGTTAAGATCGCGACGCGCAAGAGTCTTCACCTAACACCCAAACCCGAAGGGGGCGTGCAACGAAGCAAACTACACAGCAAGGGAAGCCATACTATGCAGAGCGTCTGGCGCGTTTGTCAACAGTTAGCTCAAGGTGCAAAAGTTCAAGGTTCAAGGTTGCAAGTTGCAACCTTGAACCTTGAACTTTTGCACGCTGTGTTAGGTCTGCATCGAGGCCAAGAATTCGGCGTTCGACTTGGTCTTGCCGAGCCGTTCGAGGACGACTTCCATCTGCTCGACCGGCGAGAGCGGGTTGAGCACGCGGCGCATGACCCAGATGCGCGCGAGGTCTTCCTTGCTGATGAGCAGTTCCTCTTTGCGCGTGCCGGAGCGTTGAATATCTATGGCGGGGAAGAGGCGCTTGTCCACGAGCCGGCGGTCGAGATGGATTTCGCAGTTGCCCGTGCCTTTGAACTCTTCAAAGATCACGTCGTCCATGCGCGAGCCGGTGTCAATTAGCGACGTGGAGATGATCGTCAAACTCCCACCCTCTTCGATGTTGCGCGCCGCGCCGAAGAAACGCTTCGGCCGCTGCAAGGCATTCGCGTCAATACCGCCGGAGAGAATCTTGCCCGACGGCGGCACGACCGCGTTATGCGCGCGGGCGAGGCGCGTCAACGAGTCGAGCAGGATGACCACATCGCGCTTGTGCTCGACGAGACGTTTGGCTTTTTCGATCACCATGTCCGCGACTTGCACGTGGCGCGTCGGGGGTTCGTCGAAGGTCGAAGAGATGACCTCGCCGTTGACCGAGCGTTGCATGTCCGTCACCTCTTCGGGGCGCTCGTCAATGAGCAGCACGATGAGCGTGACTTCCGGATGATTCTGCGTGATCGAGTTGGCGATGGCTTGTAGCATCATCGTCTTGCCGGTGCGCGGCGGCGCGACGATCAGACAGCGTTGCCCTTTGCCGATGGGCGTGACGAGATCGATGACGCGCGCGACCAAGTTGTCGTTTTGCGTCTCCATCATCAAACGCTCATCCGGGTAGAGCGGCGTTAGATTGTCGAAGAAAACTTTCTCGCGCGCCTGATCGGGCGCTTCAAAGTTGATCGCTTCAACCTTGATGAGCGCGAAATAGCGCTCGCCCTCTTTCGGCGGGCGAATCTGCCCGGAGACGGTGTCGCCCGTGCGCAGATCGAATTTGCGTATCTGCGAAGGGCTGACGTAGATGTCGTCGGGGCCGGGCAGATAATTGTATTCGGGGGCGCGCAGGAAGCCGAAGCCGTCGGGCAGCGTCTCCAGCACGCCTTCCGAAAAGATCAGCCCGCTCTTCTCTGTCTGCGCGGCGAGAATCTTAAAAACCAATTCCTGTTTGCGCATGCCGGTCGCGCCGGGCACGTCCAAATCTTTCGCGATCTGCGTCAACTTGGAGATCGACATCTCCTTGAGCGTCGCCAGATTGAACGTGTCGCCCAGAAAGGCGTCGCCGGGCGATTCCATGAACTCGTGCTCATCAATTGGTTCGGGCGGCGTCTCGACGACTGCGCTGCTTGTGCGACGGCCGTTGCCGCTATCGCTTGCGCCGCCGCTACTTGTGCGTGTGCGTGGTGTACGTTGTGACATCTCTTTTCTTCTCTCACAGGCATGGTGCAGAAATGCGCCTGCCTCTGTCTAACCACAAGTTGTGTCCAACTCGTGTCGTGTTACTGTCAATGCGATTGAATTGCGAGTAATCAACCGAATGAATGTTAATGATGACGGGGTTTATTGCTCCGGGTGCGCGACTGTGCCGTCGAACTCACGCAGGCGGGCAGTAGTAGTGCATATCCGCGGTTGAGTTAGCGAGGGAACGGGCGAGGCCCTCAAGCGTAGCCTCGCGTCCTGATAAACTCACAAACTGGCGCGCAGAGGTTTTGTCGGCGTCCCGTTAGATGCCATCCGTGTCCCGCGCGTCGCCTCTTGAAACAGCATGATTTCCAAAGGGGGCTTGTGAGACGGTCAAGGCCGTTGCG
The DNA here is from genome assembly GCA_031359515.1 of Acidobacteriota bacterium. Taxonomy (GTDB): domain Bacteria; phylum Acidobacteriota; class Blastocatellia; order Pyrinomonadales; family Pyrinomonadaceae; genus QHXQ01. The sequence goes on from JANMAD010000172.1 coordinate 5,252, forward strand.
ATTGCGCGCCAGACGCGGGCGCGACCTAGCCCCGTCGGGGCGGAGTAGGTGACGACCTCGCCGCTTGCGCCGACAGGCGCGCCTAAAGTTTGCGTGATGCGCCTGATGTTGCTGCGCAACTCATTCTGCGACAGCTTGTCGGCTTTCGTGGCCACAAGCAAATGCGGCTTCGCATGAGCAACAAGCCACTCGTGCAACTGCACGTCCAATTTTGTGGGGTCGTGACGCGAATCTACAATTTGAATTGATAGCACAAGCTCGTTGCGCTTGGCAAGGTAGTTCGTCACAAATTCACCCCACGAACGGCGAATCGCCTCCGGCACGCGCGCATAACCGTAGCCCGGTAGATCGACGAAACGAAAACGCCGGTTCAGCAGAAAGAAGTTCAACGCCTGCGTGCGCCCCGGCGTCGAGGAGGTGCGCGCGAGACCTTTGACGCCCAGCAGGGAATTGATCAGGCTCGACTTGCCCACGTTCGACCGCCCCAGAAACGCCACCTCCGGCAACTCTCCGCGCGGCCAATCTGCTTCGCTGAACGCGCTCTTGACAAACTCGGCGCTCGAAATCTTCATACAACAGTGACGAGTGACGTGTGATGAGTGACGAGCAAGAAGTTTTTAGCTTGTCCCTCGTCACTCATCACTTGTCACAGCTTTTTACGCCTTGGCTTCCTTGGCCTGCTCGCGTTCGGCGCGCATGGCGGCCATGCGGCGGAAGCGTTCACGAATCTCAGCGAGCCGTTGGTCTGCGTTGGGCACGCGCATGGCCAACTTTTCGAGGTGCTTGTAGCTGTGCGGGCTGAACTGTGCCCGTATGTCGGCGAGATACGGTTGCAGCTTGGCGAAGACGACCAGATGCTCGCCGTTCGCATCGTTGAACATCTCCTCGTCAATGCCGCCGTTATTGACGAGCGAGGCGGCCATCTCCCAGTAAGAAGTGGCCATGCGGAAGTACGCGCTCTGCTGTTCATCCATGATCGCGTCGAGGATGTCCTGCATGCTGTTGGGATTGAAGCCGATGATCCAGTTGCGCGCTTTGCGCATCGTCTCTTCGCGGCGCAGGTCGTACAACTTCAAGATCAGATCGGCATCGTGATGTTTGCTCATCGCATTTCTCCTAAAGATTATTCGGCGCGTGGGCCGGGGTGAATTTACGTCTCCGAATGAACGGGATAGGTGAACTACAAGGCGTATGTCGTGCGGTCGGCAACGCATTCGTTGCAACTGCTGTCGGCTTAAATTGACCGGATTGGAAGTTGAACTTTACAGGCGCAGAGCGGGGCTGTCAAACGAAACCGCGCCAGCAGCGTACAAATACGTTACCGGCGCGGGTGTGTTATGCAACTTTAGTCTGCCATCGTCGGCGTGCCTTGCGTGGGCGGCGGCGTCCAGATAGGCGGTTGCGGCGTTTCCGCATCAGTCGCTGCCGCATCCGTCGGACATGCCTCTTCGAGCGCGAGCGCGAGCACTTCATCAATCGTTTCGACGAGATGTATGTCGAGCATGGCGCGCACCTCTTCGGGCACTTCCACCAAATCTTTCTCGTTGTCCTTCGGTAGAATCAGCGTCGTCACGCCGAGCCGGTGCGCCGCGAGCAGTTTCTCTTTGATACCGCCGACGGGCAGCACGCGCCCGCGCAGAGTGATCTCGCCCGTCATGGCCACCTCTTTGCGCACGGGCACGCGCATCAACGCAGACGCCATCGCCGTCGCCAACGTCACGCCCGCCGACGGCCCATCCTTCGGGATCGCGCCTTCGGGAATGTGTATGTGCAGATCGCGCTTGCGTATATGGGCGAGACTCATGCCGAGCCGTTCGGCGCGCACCTTGATACAGGTCAACGCGGCGGCGGCGGATTCTTGCATTACTTCGCCGAGCTTGCCGGTCAGTTGCACCTGCCCGCGCCCGTTCGTCAGCGTCGCTTCAATCTGCAACACCTCGCCGCCGACCTCAGTCCACGCTAAGCCTAATGCCAGTCCGATCTCGCTCTCGGTCGCCGCACGCTGTTGGCGGAACTTGATCGGCCCCAGCATCTCGCGCACGCGCTCTGCGTTGACGATCTCTTTGAAGCCCGCGCCCGCACTCTCGCCCACGACCTTGCGCGCGACCTTGCGGCAGCACGAACCGATCTCGCGCTCGCAGTTGCGCACGCCCGCTTCGCGCGTGTACGAGCGAATGATTTCCAGTATGCCGTCGTCTGTGAACTCGACCTGCTCAACCGACAGCCCGCTGCCTTCGGCCTGCTTCGGCACGAGATGGCGTTTGGCGATCTCCAACTTCTCGCGTTCGGTGTAGCCGGATAGACGCAAGATTTCGAGCCGGTCTTGCAGCGCGGGCGGGATCGTGTGCAGCACGTTCGCCGTGGCGATGAAGAAGACCTTCGAGAGATCGTACTCGACATCGAGATAGTGATCTTGGAACGTGTTGTTCTGTTCCGGGTCTAGCACTTCGAGCAGCGCAGCCGATGGGTCGCCACGAAAATCCGCGCCGAGCTTGTCCACTTCGTCCAACAGGATGAGCGGATTGACCGTGCCCGCCTTCTTCATCATCTGAATGATCTGACCGGGCAGCGCGCCGATGTACGTCCGGCGATGCCCGCGCACTTCCGCCTCATCGCGCACGCCGCCCAGCGAGAGACGCACGAACTTACGACCGGTCGCGCGGGCGATGGATTTACCAAGCGACGTTTTGCCCACGCCCGGCGGGCCGACGAAGCAGAGGATCGAGCCTTTCGGTTGTTTGACCAACTGCCGCACCGCGAGATTCTCAAGGATGCGCTCTTTGATCTTCTCCAAGCCGAAGTGATCTTCGTGCAGAATCTCTTCGGCCTTCTTCAGGTCTTTGATCTCTTTCGACTTCTGTTTCCACGGCACGCTCAACAGCCAATCAATGTACGTGCGCGAGACCGTGCCTTCAGCCGACATCGGCGGCATGGCTTCGAGGCGGTGCAGTTCCTGCATCGCTTTCTCTTTCGCCTCGTCGGTCATGCCCGCCTCTTCGATCTTCTTGCGCAGGTCTTCCATCTCGGCCTTCTCGTCCTTGCGCCCAAGCTCTTTGTGGATGGCCTTGATCTGCTCGTTTAAGTAATACTCTTTCTGCGCCTTCTCCATCTGCCGTTTGACGCGCGCCTGAATCGAACGATCAAGCTGCCGCTTCTCGACTTCGGCTTCCATAATCTCGATCAGCCGTTGCAAACGACCATGCACGGAGAAGATTTCCAGCATGCCCTGCTTATCTTCGACCGAGATGCGCAACTGCGACGCGAGTGCGTCGGCCAAGTGCGCCGGGTCTTGATTACGCAGGGCGGTTTGCAGCGCGTCGGTCTGCGCTTCGGGCGCGAGCCGCACGTGTTGCTCGACGAGTTGCGCGATGCGTTGCGTCAGCGCGTCTATGCGCTGCCCCGTCTCCACCGCTTGCGGCGCGCGGCGCACGGTCGCGGTGAACGCGCCGTTGTCGTTGTCCACGCGGATCGTGGTTGCCCGCTCGCGGCCTTCGACGACAACCTTGATCTGCCCGTTCTCCTGCTTCGTCGCTTGCAGGATGCGCGCAATCGTGCCGACGCCATAGATGCGTTCCGGCGTGGGATCGTCGAGCGAGGCGTCGTGCTGCGTGGCCAGAAAGATCGTGCGGTCGGAGGTCATCGCCTGTTCGAGCGCGCGGATCGAGCCGGCGCGCCCGATCTTAAACGCGACCTTCGTGAACGGGAAGATCACAACATCGCGGATCGGCACCATCGGCAGGCGCGCGATGTCGGCGGGCGTGTGGTCGGAATATTCTTCCATAAAACTGATGACTGCTTTCCTTTTGAAGTCTCGGACAACCGACAGGGCGCGCAAACGCCCTGCTCTCTCAGACGATTAAGATTTTAGACGATTTCATTAGAACGCGCTACTAAGCGTTAGATTTAACAGCACTGTTGTTCCTTGCTCCTGATTAATACCATCTGTTACATTCACAGACATCATGAAGCATAAGACAAGGGCAGCAACCCGTGCCAAGCTACCGGCCAACCAGATCACGATTAAGCGGAACGGCGCAGTTTCATCAGCCGAAAGCCCGCTTGCTCTATTGCGGCAAGAGGTGCGTTTGGCGACTAGCGCCATTAAAGCGGCGCACGCGCGAAACGAGAAATCTAGTCGTAAGATCGACCGGGTGCAGGGCGCGACCGACGAGGTGTTGGCCCGGATCAGTCGTTAATCATGTTACGCCAAATCCTCACCTTCATCCAGACCGTTCTAACTTTAGCCCGCGATGTTGAGCAGACGCACAAGAAATTAGAGAAACTCAGCGATCAAGTGCATGAATTGGCTTTGACGGTCGAGCGTATGCAAGGCCGGATCGCCCAGCTTGCCCAACGCGAAGAGTACGAACGGGACAAATTGGCGCAAGAGCTACAGCCGCGCCAGCAATTACCCGCAAAAGCGCGCAAGAAAGAGAGGAAGTGATTGTCCAGCTGGATTAAGTAGTCTAACGCTGCGCCTTGCCTGCAAAATCTCTTTGAGTTGTTTCGTGCGGTCATTCGTCACGGCGGCGAGGCAGAAAGCCGCGACCATCGGGCGCATCGTCCCGCCAATGTAATCGCCTGCTTCATATGCGCATTCAGTGTCACGAAACTTGAGCCAGTTCAACTGCGCTGCTTTGAGCCGCGCCTGCCCGTCCTTGTCCTCTTGCCGCAATACCTGTTGATAGACCTTGTTGAGTTCCGCATCGGCCTGTTTATATTCGCGCCCCGCACACGCGGTTGCTTCATACTGCGAACCCGCTTGCTCGCACTGGTGTTGCCCGCCTTGTGGGACGACGACTGGCGCAAGCAAGATTAAAAGTGCGCTCGCGTGCAGGAACTTTCGCATCGTGATTTCCCTTTTAGTTGTTAAGACAAAACAGACGAGACACGGCAGGTTTCTCAGCTGCGCTCTGTCTCGGCTACGCGGTTGGTGTGAAATATCAGGCGGCGGCGTCGTCTACGCCGGTCAGCGTTTCGCCGGGCATGGCGCGGCGGCGCTCGACCATCTCGCTGGTGATGAC
>JANMAD010000178.1:0-3086 GCA_031359515.1 Acidobacteriota bacterium
ACGATGCGCTCGATGACGCGCATCAGATGCTCGTCGTCTTTGAAGGCCACGTCGGTGCGCTCAAGTTTGCCGCGCCGCTCGATGTAGATGTTCTGCGGCCCGTTGACGAGGATGTCGGAGATGGTCGGGTCGGCCAAGAGCGGCTCAAGCGGCCCTAAGCCGAACAACTCGTGCCGCACCTCTTCGACCAAACGCTCGCGCTCGTTCGCTGACAACGGCGCATTCTCGGCCGCGATCAATCCTTCAGCTAAGCGCGAGACTTCCGAACGCAACTGCTCCGGCTCAAGCTGGCTCAGCTTGCTTAAGTCCATCCGGTTGATGATGGCGCGATGCAAGCGCGCCTTCATCTCTTGAAACGAGTGCTGGCTCGTCGCCACATCGTCGCTGCCGCCGTTGCCGCCGTTGCCGTTAGCACGCGCCGCGCCGCCGACCACGACCGGATTCGTTTCCCTGATTAGTCTCTCGCGTAATGACATGATTGCTCGCCGTTTCTGATCTCAAATTTCAGATTCGAGATTTGAAATATCAAATACAGTCCGTTAGATCGCGGCTGGCGCTTTGTCTTTGTCGAGTCGCCCTTGCAGGGCGAACGCTGTAGATGCGCCTTTTCGTCGTTGGAACATGGAGCCGAGGAAGCTGCGCGACTGCTCTGCCTGCACCGGTTCTTGTGCCGCGCCGGTGAGACCGGCCGCGATCTGGCGCAGTTCGGCGGCGATGCGCGACGACGGATTTGATTGCACGAGCGGCTGACCCAGATTGATCGAGTTGACGGCCGTGTTGTAGTCGCTCTGCACGTAGCCCGTGACGCGCTCGCCGAGGTAGCGTTCGACCTGGCGCACGTCCAACTCGATCTGCTTCGACCAGCGATTGACGACGATGCGGAGTTTGTGCCGTGGGTAGCCGAGCCGGTCGAAGATTTGCAGTGCGCGTTGGGCGCTGCGGATCGCGGGAATGTCGAGCGTCAAGACCAGCACGATCTCGTCCACTTGATCGAGCGCGGCGAGCGTGATCGCGTCGAACGTGTGCTGCGGATCGATGATGACGTAATCGTAATGTTGGCGCAGCAGTTCGATGACGGCAAAGACGTGCTCCGGCTCGATGTCGTCGGCGAGATCGGCTTCGCGCGGTGCGGCGAGGAGCGCGAGATTGGACGTGTGCGGCGTGACGTAGGACTTCAAGAGCGATTCGTCGGCACGAGCGCGATTCTCGACGAGGTCGGCGATGGAGAATTTCGGCTCGACACCGAGATAGAGCGCGAGATCGCCGGCCTGCAAATTGAGATCGACCAGCACCGTCGGCGCATGTGTGGCCGCCGCGAGATTCGTGGCGATGAATGATGTACCGCAGCCGCCTTTGCTCGAAAAGACGGCGATGGCGCGCCCGCGTTTCTTCGGCGCTTCAACTTGCCCGGCGCAAAACTCGGCCACGCGATCCACCACAGTACGAAACTCGTCGGGACGAACCGGGAGACGCAAATACTCGCGCGCACCCGCACGCAAGCTACGCAAGATCAGATCAGGCGAAGCGTCCTTCGAGGCACAGATGATGGCGGTCTGCGGGCATTCGACGCTCAAGCGTTCGACGTAGCGCAGCGCGGCTTCCGTGCCCGTGTCCGGCAGCGTTACGATAGCGGCGTTGGGGCGCAGCCGTGTGATCTCGGCGTGGAGTTGTTCGGCGTCGTCGCCGCCCGCGAGCAGGCGCGTGCGCTCGTCCGCTGCGAGCGCGTCGCGCAGTTCTTTGAAGGTCTCAAGCCCGTTGCTTAGGATGACGTAGGTGAGTGCGTTCATTGTTGCCAAACCTTGATCGAAATTACTGTCAGAATGTGGTCGGTGTCATCGGTCGTATGCTCGTCAGATCGGATTGGGCACGATGCCGGCGTTCTCGCCCGTGAGCGTCGTGCGGTACGCGGGCAAGCGCATGGTCGTGCCGACAAGTGGCAGCACGAAGCGAAAGTCGTAGTTTTCGATATGCACCGTGACCGTGCCCGCGCTGAGATCGAAGCCGCTGTAGTCTATGAAGACCTGATCGGTCGTTAAGCCATCCACCAACGGATTGCCCGTGCCGTCGGTGTTGCCATAGACGGTTATGTTTTTGATCGCCGTCTGCGCGCCGGCGCTTTTATTCTGCGTGACGGCATAACGTGCGCCGCGCCGCGTGGCATCCACGAGCGCGTTGTGAACCCAGAGCAGGCGACTCAATTCCAGCACGCCGAAGATCACGGTTAGGAAGACCGTGGCGGCGATGGCGAACTCCACCAAGGCCGCGCCGCGCTCGTCGTGTCGGAATGTGTGCCTGCGCATCGCTTCAGTCCCTCCCATTCACTGCACCAGTTGGCGCATCGTGCTGCTGGCATTGACGTTGACTTGCAACGAGAGCGTCGGACTGTTGGCCAACCGGCCGAGATCGAAGATCGGTTGATAGATGTAGCTCGCGATGCCGACCGTAACGGTGTTGGTCGTGCCGTTCGCCGCGACGGTTGGAGTAACGACGATCTTGCTCGCATCGAGACCCGTGACGAGCGGCGTGCCCGTGCCAGCCGTGTTGCCATAGACGACGAGGTTTTTCGTCTCCGCGACGTTCGTGCCCGGCGGTTGACTGACGACGTAGCGTGCGCCTGCGCGCGTCGCCTTCGCCAGAGTCGAGTAGGTGTACATGAAGCGGCCGAACTCCGCAGTCGCGGCGAGCAGCATCAAGAGAATCGGCAGGAGGAGCGCAAGCTCGACGAGTTGCGTGCCGCGTTCGTCCGCGCGCCAGAGACGCAAGGCGCGACAGACTTTGATGATGCTCATGGGGGCTTTCATCGCAATGCACCTTTAGCGATAGATGACCGGGATGGTCAGTTCGGGCGAAGCCGTGCCGCCGTTCGGGTCGTAGCCGCCGCGCCCCGTAACGACACGGATGCCGATGTACTCGGCTTGGATGTCGCCGCCGTTGCCGTTGCCGACGCGCGTTTGCAGAAAGAAGGCCGCGAAGCGATCAATGCGCACCGAGTCGCGCCCGTTGTCGAACTCGCTCTGGCGCACGATGGGGATCAGCACGACGCGGCGATTGCGCACGCCCGCACCGCGATTGGGCGCTTGATAGGT
>JANMAD010000198.1:0-11495 GCA_031359515.1 Acidobacteriota bacterium
GCCGATTCGTGTTCGGCACGTGTGGGCCCAAACAGAAATCTATGAACGGCGAGCCGTCGATGTAATAGACACTGACCATCGCGCCGCCCTTCGCGTCAACGAGTTGACACTTCAACGGCTCGTCGCGCTCCGTGAAGATGCGTAACGCTTCCGCCTTCGTGATCTCTTCGCGCCGGTAGCTCTGGTTACGCTTGGCGATGTCGCGCATGCGCTTCTCGATCACGGGCAGGTCTTCATCCGTCAACGTGCGCGGCGCGATCAGGTCGTAGAAGAAACCGTAGCGCGGATCATCCAACAGCGCCGGCCCGATGCCGAGTTTCGTGCCGGGAAAGAGATCAAGCACGGCCGCCGCGAGCAGATGCGCCGTTGAATGGCGTAGCACTTCGAGACCGGCGCGCGTCTGCGGCAGCACCGGCTCAATCTCCAACGCCACGTCGTCGCCGTTCGCGCCGACCGCGTCGAGCGGGCGTGCGAGATCGACCTCGTGGCCGTTGACACGTGCAGCTAATGCCTGCTTCGCAACGTCGCGGTCAAGCTGCTTCAACGCCTCGCCCACGCTCGCGCCCGCCGGCACTTGCGCCGCCGCCCCACCTTTCAGTTGTACGTTTACTTCGCTCATCGCATATCGTCTCCCGTCCGCTTAAAACTCAAGCTTCAAGCCCTGTGCCAGCTTGTGCCACACAAGGACTATGCTTCGCTCGCACAACGAGCGGCGCGGACGGAAACGGCGTCTACCGGATGCTGAATGTTCGTGCTCGTCGTAGGGACGAACCTTATCAAGATCGGATTCGACAGAAGCGCCTTCGCCGCGCGCCCGCAGATGAAAGCGGGTCGCGTTGACTTAAAATCGAAACTGCGTTCGAGTTCGTGTCATCTACTTACTCAAGCCGGCCAAGGTCTTCCGGAGCTTGTGTCGAAACATTGAATGGTAGGCACGCGCGGATTTGAACCGCGGACCCCTACCGTGTCAAGGTAGTGCTCTACCCCTGAGCTACGTGCCTACAAGGCTTCAAACCAACCCACGCTTCAACCTACACCTCTGGAAGCGGAAAGCTAAGGTAACAAGCGGCTTGCGTGGGTGTCAAGCGAGCTATCAATACCCCTTCCCTTTACCATCAATCTTAAATCTGTGGCTCTGTCAAACTGCCTGGACTGCATCCCAAAGTGAGACAACCAGTTAGGGTGAGACCGGTTGAATGAGCGCAGCCTTTATCCGCGAGATCTGGATGCTGGTTATGGTCTGTGCCGCCCGCTCAATTCCGCGTTATACCCCTACCCCTTGCCGAGATTGACAAGCTTGTATGACGAATGGTAATACTTTGTCATGAGCGTCGCGAAAGTTACAATCTCCATTGAATCCAGTCTGCTCAGAAGAGTTGACCATCTCGTGAAGGCACGTGTTTTCTCTAACCGCAGTCAAGCTATCCAAGCAGCCGTTGAAGAGAAAGTAGCTCATCTGGATAGTAATCGATTGGCGCAGGAGTGTGCCAAACTCGACAAGGCGGATGAGCAAGCGTTAGCTGATGAAGGACTAGCTTCTGAGGTGGCTGGATGGCTCGAATACTGAGAGGTGCTATTCTTTGGGCGAATCTTGATCCTACGCTAGGGCACGAGCAGTCTGGGTTGCGCCCCGTTTTGATCTTAAGCCAAAATATTTTTAATGATCGTTCGGGCACAGTGATCGTGGTTGCCTTGACGAGCCAGCAACCGCGCGCGGGTTTTCCGCTGACGCTGGAACTTTCCGACCCAAGCTTGCCGAAGAAATCATGGGTGAAAATCAGTCAAATTCGTACATTGTCCGTTCAACGCTTAGGCAAGAAGCTAGGCAAAGCGACAGCAGAGGAATTAGCAGACATCCTTGAAGGGTTAAACGAGATCATCGGGGCATAACAAGCTAACTGAGGGTGACGTGTCAAGCGATTTCTTAATGTCCCGTAAGTCTGCGGGCAAGAAAGGCGGTGTGCGATGAGCGAGCCGGGAGAGTTAGAGAAGTTGACATTTCGGTGCGTTAGCTGCGAACGGGAGATCATGCTCAGCCCAGAGGATCAAGCCTACTTCGCGGCGCAGGGTCACCAAGAGCCGAAGCAATGCCGGGAGTGTCGGCAGACGCAGACTACTCGTAAGCTGGATGAAGCATTTAAGCAGGCTGCCGATAGAGACATGGATGGTTAGCAGAAAGACTAAGGTGAGATGAGTATAGACAAGAACGGTACAAGCGAGGACTACATCACCGACTATGACACGGCGCAACGCCGCAGCGGTCGGTTGGCGGCCGAGGCCATCGCGGCGGCCCGGCAAAGTGACAAATACGCGGCGCAAGGGCGCGCCTTATATCAAATCAAAGAGTTGGCGCACGCCGGTTTTCTCTTGCTGCCAGATGCGACTGATGAACAGTTCGAGCAACTTTGGCACACGGCTTTCCAGCTTGAGGCACCGGAGTAGAAAGGCGGCATGAGATGAACGAGGAAACTACGGCAACGGCGAGCGCACTCAAGCCGACTGATCTAGTGATTCGGGTCAATAATATTTTAATGAACGACCCCTGCGCGCTCTGCGCTGCCCCGACTGACCCAACAGGCATTGACCTATTCCGCGCAGATACGTTCGCTCTTGTCTGTCATGCTTGTGGCCTGTTGCATGCGCCGGCGCTAGTGCGCCTGCTTAATCTGGCGAGCGCAGCCAACACCTTCGTGCGTGCCGAGTATGAAATGGCTGGGATAGCCACAGATGAGAAACCGCTCTAACCAGCAGAAACGGTAGCGTGAGATGAGCGCGCACAAGAGCAGTAAAGAATTGCCCGATGAATTAAAGCGCACGGTTGACCAAACACGCCACAGGGCAAATACGGTGCAGTTGTCCATTGCTGCACGTAAGGCTGCGAGCAAGAAAGGCGGCAAACGATGAGCGAGCAGGATGGGCAAGCGCACGCCGTTGAGCAAGTGAACAAGGAAGAGACGCTCAATACAGCCCGCGCGGCTGTGGGACGGGCGGTGGAAGTTGCTGAGCGGGCCGGCATCTCGCCCGCCACTGTGGTCGAACCTTTCTGTCGTGCGGGCGGAGCGGATAACGCTGCTACGACCACAGCGGGGCTAAGCTGGTTGGGTGTGCCGGTGAGCATTAATGACGCCAGCGATGCCCTGTTTGAGATGCCACCGGCTAACGAAGACCCGGCGCAGCAGCCCACCTTCATTGTGACCGCCGCGACCGCCGAGTTAATTAAGCAGGACTTTGCACTGTACAGCGAAGGGTTGGCCAGCATGCTCAAGGACTGGCAGGAGGAGAAGACGCGCCGTGTGGGCGAGGGCAAGGCAACAGCCGCGCGCGGTGCGGCAGAGCAGCTACGAGTTGATGGGCAGGATGAAGGGACAAGGTAGCAGGAGGATGCAACTCAAGGGGATGGCAAAGGTATTACTGGCCATTGGTGCGACCGGGCTTGTTTTCTACTCGCTTGGTTTACTGTATCCGGCTTTGTGGGCGCGCGGGCGCACGCCGTTGCTGTTCATTGCGCTCGTCGGTTTGCTGGCCGGCTCAATCTTATATCTGATGAGCACATCGCGACGTAGACTCTGACGACAAAGGTTGCCGCAAGTTCGGCCCGCCTTACCCGACGGTGAAAAATTCGACCGTGAAGCGAGGGAGGCAATAAACGTAACTCTAAGCGACTTATTGTCTGAAAATGGTTAGGGGAAAAGTCACTGGGCAACGGTAAGCAAAACTCTGCGCGAAGAATTATGTAATTCCGCCGCCCCGCGCGGCCGCTTGCACATAAACGCGTTATAGGGCATCCTAGTTACAGTTATTCCTACTCTCTAAGATCAACGGTGATGCGCCACTTGCTTCGGTCAAGCGGCGTGCTGGTTAGCCCGAGAGGAGGATTGAGATCGACCGTAGAAGCCGCTCTTGCTAGAGCATCCGAACGCGAGCCTTCGCTGACACCGTTACACGAAGCCACTTCGATTCGCAGCTTCTCTTAACACTCCGAAAGGAAGAGGCACAGATTATGTCAATGAAACTTTACGTCGGAAATCTTGCGTTCCAAACCACGAGCGAAGATTTGCAGCAACTGTTCGCGCAGGCGGGCACAGTCGAGTCGGCTTCGGTCGTCGAAGACCGCGAAACGGGCCGCTCACGCGGTTTCGGCTTCGTCGAAATGTCCACCAAGGAAGAAGGCAACGCGGCCATCCAGCAGTTCAACGGCCATGAAGTGGGCGGGCGCGCGTTGAACGTCAACGAAGCCAAGCCGCGTGAAGATCGCGGCGGCGGCGGCAATCGTGGCGGTGGTGGCGGCGGCCGTGGCGGCTACGGCGGCGGCGGTGGCGGCAATCGCGGTGGCGGCGGCGGCGGTCGCTGGTAAGCAGCGCTTAGCGCAACCGCCCACACTTAACTAAAGTGCCCCGGCGAACCTAACTCGCCGGGGCACTTTTGTGTGTAACCGCGGGTCAGTACCGCAGGCGGTACTGACCTAACTACGCGCCCCTACTAATCCTTGCCATTAAGCAGCGCACAGCATACGCTAACGCCTAAGGTGAGTGAGCAGATGGAAAACGCGCCGACCAATTTCAGCTTGCCGGATGGGCAGAGCGACGAGTTCCGCATCTTTGCGGAGACGGCGGCGGACGCCATCCTCGTGATTGATCGCGCCAGCACGATCCTCTTTGCCAATCATGCGGCCGAACGGATTTTCGGGCACACGCTGGCCGAAATGTTAGGACAACAACTCACGCTGCTGATGCCCGACTACCTGCGTCACGTACACCGGGCCGGCGTCGAGCGTTATCTCACGAGCGGGCAGAAGCACATCTCGTGGCAAGGCGTCGAGCTACCGGGTTTGCACAAGAGCGGGCAGATCATTCCGCTGGAAATTTCCTTCGGCGAGTTTATCAAAGACGGCGCGCACTACTTCACCGGCATCGCGCGCGACATCACCGAACGCAAACGGGCCGAGCAACGTCTGGCCGCGCAGTACGCCGTCACCGCTACCTTGGCCGAAGCGACGACGCTCGCGGCGGCGACGCCCGTCGTGCTACGCGCGCTCTGCGAGCAACTCGATTGGGCCGTAGGCGCGCTCTGGACAAGCGAGCGCGGCACAAATCAACTGCACTGTGTGGAGACATGGCACGCGCCCACGATGCTCGCTGGCGCGGAGTTCGTCGCTCATTGCTACGAACAAGCGCTGAACATCGGTGTCGGGTTGCCGGGGCGCGTCTGCGCTGAAGGCGCGCCGGTCTGGATCGCCGATGTCACAGTGGATGACAATTTCCCGCGCGCGCCCTTTGCTCTGCGGGCGGGCTTGCACGGCGCATTCGGGTTTCCGATCCGGCTGGGCAGCGAAACCCTCGGCGTGCTTGAGTTCTTCAGCCCCGAAGTGCGCGAGCCGGACGCAGACCTGCTGCGCATGCTGACGACCATCGGTAGTCAACTCGGGCAGTTCATCGAGCGCAAACGTGCGGAGGATGAGTTGCGCAAGGCAGAGCAACGCGCGATCACGGAGTATGAGCGTTTGTTGGCCAAACTCGCGGCGCTGGCGCAGGCGCTTGGCGCAGCGCGCGATCTCAGCACCATCTTCCGCGCCCTGCGCGACTTCGCCATCTCGTCCGTCCCGTGCGCCGGCATCTTCATCTCGCTCTACGATAGCCAACGCAACGCGCGCACGGCCGCCTACGGTTGGGGCGACGGGCATGAGTTGGATGTGACGGGGTTGCCGCCGATGCCGATCACGCCGACGGGGCCGAGCAGTCGCGCGGTGCGCACCGGCGAGGTCGTCATCACGGACGACTATATGCAGGTGGTGGACAGCCAACTGCGGATCGTGGTCGGCAACGACGATGGCCTGCACCCGCAATCGTCGCTCGCCGCCCCCATGTTCGTGATGGGGCGCATCGTGGGCACGGTGGAAGTGCAGAGTTACGAGCATGCGGCTTATCGCGAAGAGCATGCGACCGCTATGCGCATGGCGGCGAACCTCGCGGCGGTCGCCATCGAGAACACGCGTTTGTTGGCGCACGAGAGTACGGCGCGGGCCGAAGCGGAAACGGCCAACCGACTGAAGGACGAGTTTCTCGCCACCGTGTCGCACGAGTTGCGCACGCCGATGACGGCCGTGATCGGCTGGACACACTTGCTGCGCACGCGTCAGATCGCTGACGAGGACACGAGCCGCGCATTGGAAGTGGTCGAGCGCAACGCGCAGGCGCAGGTGCAACTGATTGACGATCTGCTCGACGTGTCGCGCATCGTCACCGGCAGACTCCGGCTGCATGTCAGTCCGATTGAGCTTGCGCCCATCATCGAGGCCGCGCGCAACGTCGTGCTGCCGCTGGCCGAGACGAAAGGCGTCAGTTTGCAAACGCTCTCCGCGCCGCCGCGCATATCCATCCTGGGCGACGCTGAACGTTTGCAGCAGGTGATATGGAATTTGCTCTCTAATGCGATCAAGTTCACCCCGACAGGCGGGCGCGTGGAGGTTAATGTTGCGCAACGCGACGCGCACACCGAGATCATCGTCAGCGACACCGGCTTGGGCATCACGGCGGACTTTCTGCCGCACGTGTTTGATCGCTTTCGGCAGGCCGACGCATCCATCACACGGCGGCACGGCGGCTTGGGCTTAGGGTTGGCCATCGTGCGCCACCTCGTCGAGTTGCATGGCGGCACGGTCACGGTCGCGAGCGCGGGCGCGGATCAGGGCGCAACGTTCACCGTCAGCCTGCCGACCTTGCAGACTTAATCTTGTTCGCGGTTTCTTGCCCGCATAGCGTATGTCTAATTCCCTCTTTGCCCACGTCAAACCCATCATCGGTGTGATTCACGTCGGCGCGCTGCCGGGCACGCCCGCCAGCACTTTGAGTGTGGCCGCGCTCGCAACGCAAGCTGCGGATGAGGCCCGTCTCTATCGCACCGGTGGCGTGGACGGCGTGGTGATCGAGAACATGCATGACGTGCCGTACATGCGCGGCGCGGTCGGGCCGGAGATTGTCGCCGCGATGGCGGTCATCGGGCGCGCGGTGCAGGACGCCTGCGCGTTGCCGGTCGGCGTGCAGATTCTCGCCGGTGCTAACATCGCGGCCGTGGCCGTTGCGCATGCCGCCATGCTCGACTTTATCCGCGTGGAAGCTTTCGCCTTCGCGCACGTCGCCGACGAAGGCTGGCTCGAAGCTTCCGCCGCGGAACTGTTGCGCTATCGCAAACTGATCGGCGCGGAGCAGATCGCAGTCTGGGCCGATGTAAAGAAGAAGCACGCGGCACATGCGGTCACGGCCGATGTGAGTCTCGGTGCAACGGCCGCGGCAGTTGAGTTCATGCGCGCCGACGCGGTCATCGTCACCGGCAGCACGACGGGCGAACCGCCGCAAGCGGCTGATGTATTAACGGCCAAAGAACATTGCTGCTTGCCCGTCATCCTCGGCTCAGGCGTGGACGTGAACAACATCGCTGGCTTCTATTCGACCGCCGACGGTTTCATCATCGGCTCGCACTTCAAAACGGATGGCCATTGGGCCAAGCCTGTGGACGCGCGGCGCGTGGGCGCGTTTATGGAAGCGGTGCGCAAGCTGTAAAAGTTTCACCGCCGCAGACGCAGAGCAAGCGCCGAAGGGCCGCAGAGAAAGATCAATTCTCTGCGGCCCTTCGGCGTTACCTCTGCGTCTCTGCGGTAAAACTCAGTGGCAAGTGTTATTGCCGACGAGAACGTACGTGCCATCCCCCGTGATGTCGGCGGCGGTGCGTGTCGACTTGATGAGCGTGTCCGGCTGGCCCATGAACGTGCGCGCGTTGAGGCCGTTGAACGGCTGCCCCGGTTGCGCGCCTTCGGCCTTACTGGTCGAGAGCGTGATCGTGATCACGCCGGTCGCCGGATTGTATGTGCCGCTATCGGCGTCGCCAATTTTGACGGCCATGTTCGTGTTCGTATTCGGACTGAGCGGATCGGTCGGGACACCGAACTTGCCGTACTCGTAATGCACCAAACCCGCCGCGTCCGTCTTCATCGCCACCCACCAGCGATCAAAGTTGGCGTCTGCATGCAGCCGATTCCAGATGATGTACCACTGACTGTTGGCGGGCGCAGAAGTCGCGCCGGCCGATTGCGCCAACTGAATCGTAAACACAAGTTTCTGTGCGCCGCCGGTGAGAGAAGGCTCGGCGACGTAAGCCTGCTTGATGTTGAAGCGCGCATCGAGCGGCGCGTTGGGCGCGGAATCATCGTCCGTGCCGTCGCTCTTGACATCATTCAAGACGAGCACGCCCGGCAGGACGCACGGATTCGGCGACGGCGGCGCGGGCGGCGGCACAACCGGTACGGCATCAACGCCGTACGGCCCTTCGCCGATGCTGTTCACCGCGCGCACACGATAGGTGTAATTGAGATTCGGCGGCACGCTGTCGTCGTAGCTTGTGCCCGCGCCCGACGTGAGCAACGTAAACACGCCCGCGCCCGTGCGCCGGTAGATGTTGTAAGCGTTGATGGGCGCGCCGCCATCATCCGGCGCGAGCCAGGCGAGATGCACGAGCGCGCTGGCGCTGCTGTCTTTCGTCGCCGTCACCTGCGGCGCACCGGGCACGCCGGGCACGGCCGGATCATATTGCGCGAACATGCGCCGCCCGCCGCTCTGCCGCGCGATTACGCCCTTCGATGAAAAAGTGTTGGGCGCGCTCTGGACGCAGGGGCCTGTGCAGCCGTCTTCGTAGCCGACGACGACGCGCCCTTCGCGGTCAATCGTCGCGTCGAAGAAATCGAGCAGGTTGCGGCACGTGCCGCTGCCGCAGATGCCGCCGCGCTGGATGGGATCGCCCGGCGTGACGTTCGTCGTTACCCACGTTTTGCCGCCATCGAAGGTCGAGGCGACGTAGAGATACCAGATGCCGGGAAAGTCCGGCGCGGTGAAATTGCCGCTCGTTGCCGTGCCGAAGAAGGCCAGCGCGGCGCGGCCGTTCACGCCGCCATCACCCGCAACCATTGCCGGGAATTCACTGCCCGCCAGCCCCAACCCCGCGCCGACGTTATGATCATCAGTTGGCCGGCGAGCGGCGCGGGCAGACGGGTTTTCAAGAAGCCGAGCACAGTGTCAACGGCGGTCTGCGCTTGCGCCTCCGAGCTGCCCGTGCGGGCCGTGATCTGTTAGACGAGCTCGTCCATCGCTCTTTGTCCTTCGTATGCAGAGACGCGCGCCACTGGCCGGCGCACCTCGTGTCTGCGCAAGTTTGCGTTTAGATGAAGACCACCGACTGCGAGTTCGGGATGTCGAACCGCTTGCGGCAGTTTTTGCAGGCGAGCATGTCGTCTATCCGCACCATGTAGTCGCGCGATTTTTGGAAGCGGGCGCGATCCTGTTCGCCCGCGCCGCGCGGCAACTGCTGCTTCTTCGTCCGCTTGAGCCAGCGCACCTCGTAATCGCCGCGCACGCGGCAATGCGGGCAACTGAAGCTCGCGCGCTTCAACTCCTGTCGCTCATCAAAGAAATCTCGTTCGTCCATAGTTTGATTATACCTGTTCCGGTCTTAGGCGCGACGAGTTTGCGGCGCACCGTCTGCGCTTTGCTCTTTACCGCGCGCCTGCCGGCGATGATGCAGCACGATTAACAACCCGGCCAGCCCGTTCAGGATCATCACGCCGTTCGTCACGACGAAGACCCAGTTGCGCACGAACCAACTATAAACCGTGAAGCCGATGGAAGTGGCGAGTTGCCCGATGAACAACCACTTCGAGACGTTCTCGCTCGATCCTTCCTGCCACTGTTTATAGACCTGTTTGCCGATGGTCAGCACCAGCACAAACGAGCTAAGCCAACCGATCAACTCCACCCCGAACCCTTGTTGCACGCCCCTCGTCCTCTCGTTGCAATTTACCCGCGCCTCATTGTCGCAAGCGCGCACGCTTCACGCCAACAGCCGGCGCACGGTCGCCAACAGACTGTCGGGCTGCACCGGTTTAGGCTCGTACGCGCTTGCGCCGAGCGCGAGCGCGAGCGTCGAAGCGCCCGTGCCGTAGCCGGTCACGACGATGACGGGCGTCGCCGCAAGCTCCGGCGTATCGCGCACGTGGCGCAAGAGATGCGCGCCATCAGCCGCCGGCATATAAATATCCGTCATGATCAGATCAGGCCGCAGACTGAGCGCCAACTCATACCCTTGCACGCCGTCCGCGGCCGTCGTCACGTCATAGCCCTGCCGCGCCAGCGTCTGACACAACAACTCGCGCGTCACATCGTCGTCCTCAACAATGAGAATCTTCTGCGACATCTTGAAATCAGTGACAAATGATGAGTGACGAGTAAGCAGCTTTCAGCTTGTCACTCGTCACTCACTTTCTTGTTCGCACAACTCGCGCAGCAAACGAAAACTATAGATGCCGGTCTGGTGGCCGTCGCTCCAACGAAAGTGCAGCGCGTAGCGGCCGACGAGATCAACCTCTTCGATAGTGAGCGTGTCGGGCACGGTCTCGGGCCGCAGCATGCGCTCGCCGGTCATCTCGTTGACGCACTGCGCGCACGGGCAGACGCGCCGCAACGCCGCCGCCACATAACGACAAGCGCGCCCGTCGCCCCACGCGATGCGCACGGCCGCCGCGCCGTCCTGCGCGATCTCGCTCGGCTCGATGGCAGGGCCGCGTCGTTGTTGCCAGTTCTGATTCATAGAAAGCTGTTAGCTAAATCAGTCCTTACGAAAGGGACAAAAGGAAAAAGATTTATCCACGAAATCACACGAACAAACACGAAGCAAGGTCAGCGCATTAGCATTTCGTGCTTTGTTTCGTGTCCTGTTTCGTGTGGATTCGTGGATCATTTCCGGTTTGTGTCCCAATCGCATAAGTTTCGCTTTAGAAGCAAACGGCAAAAGCTAATCGCTATTGATGCTCGCGGGCCGCTTGCGATACCGCGTCCGTCGTGATGTCGAAGTGCGAGGTTGACCAGGCGGCTTGCCCGTTGCGCAGTATGAATACCTGCGGCGACTCGTGCGGCACACCCGTCGCCGTCTCTACCGCGCGCGACACCTCGCGTGCGCGTTGCACGACGACGAGCGCGATCTCCCCGCCCAGTTGCTCCATCTGCCGGTAAGCGCGGGCGCTGATCGGGCACGTCAGACTATGCTTGAACAGCACGACCGGCGTTTCGTGCGAGCGCGCGATCAATTCGTCCAACGCGGCGCTGGTCTCAATCGCCACGAAGTTGCTCTCATGCGGCGCGGCTTGCGACATAACGAACCTCCCTCGCCGGCCCGTGCGCCGGCATGACTCGTTCTCGACCTCAACTCTATTAACTGCGGGGTACGTTGCTGATAGTAACGCAACCCGGCGCGGAACGACAAAAGGATGAGGCACGTCCCTACTGTTCCGTTTGCGCGTCAGGATGAAGCGGATTCTGGGCGCTGAGTTTTGGTTTGCGGCCACGTCTGCCCTTGCGCTAAAGCAAACCACGAAAGATCGGGACAGCGTGAAAAGCTGTCCCCGAAACCACCCGAACCGACACGAAGCAAAACAGCCGCATGTTCGTGTCGGTTCG